>CAMAVF010000278.1 GCA_945861445.1 Planctomicrobium piriforme
TCCCGGGCTTGTTCGCGGACCATGTCGCGGCCGAGCAAGATATGACCGATCAGCCGCCCGGCGGCCGTGTATTCCGCGCCGCTGGGTTGATGGTCTAATTCCAGTGTCTTGCCAATATCGTGCAGGATGGCCCCCGCGACGACCAGCGATTTGGACAACGGCGGCTGCATGTCGGGGTAGTAGGCCGAATACTTATCAGCCAGGTAGACCGCGGTGCGCGTCACCGACAAGACATGTTCCAGATACCCGCCGATAAACGCGTGATGGTTCCGCGACGCGGCCGACATGCGCTGGATGAGGTCCTTATGTTGCTGCAGCAGGCTCACTACCAACTGGCTCAGCGGTTTCTCGGCGACTTGTTCTTCCGCAATCTGCAGCAGTTCCGCGAACATCTCGTCGGTATCAAACCGGGAATGCTCGTAGAATTCGTCGGGGTTGAATCCTTGTCCGCGGTCGGCCGGTTCCACAGGGCGAATGCGGTCGATTTCAATCTGCGGACCGTACTGGTTCTCAGAATAACTGCACCGCACCTTGTAGAAGACGCCGGCCGCCCACTTCCCTTCGCAATCCGCGAACCAGCCGGTATCGCTCCAGATCATCGAGGTGGCCGTCCGTTTGGAATCACGAAAATTGACCCGATAATACGGCTTCCCGTCCCGAGTTTGCGACTTATCCTTCGAAGCCAACAGGACGAAACAGTCTCCCTGTTCGCCCGAGACAAGATCCGACAACGCGACAATCGAGCTGAGAAGAGGCATGATGAGCGACGCTGTGCTGCGATGAAGGGGAACCGAGGCTCGAGAGACACCAATGTCATCCAGCCCCGAACAGAATTCTACTGGTTTGTAGGAATGTTCAACAGCGTATGCAGTTGATTGACCCTGCTGCGGACGACCCCTACAGTAAAGCAACGGGAATTTCCCGGTTGAAACGCGTTTTTTCAGGAGTTTTCTCGTGGCCAAGGCTTGGGGTGGCGCATTTTCTCAGGCGACCGATCCGCGCGTCGAGAAATTCACCGAATCGATCAGCTTCGACGCCCGCCTGGCCGAGGTCGATATCCGCGGCTCGCAGGCCCATGCACGGATGCTGGCTGAAGTCGGCTTGATCACCCCGGACGAACGCGATGCGATCATCACCACATTGGATGAAATCGGACAAGAAATTGCCCAGGGCAAGATGGCCTGGCGCATGGAACTCGAAGACATCCACATGCATATCGAGTCGGCCCTGATCGCCCGACTCGGCGACACCGGACGCAAGTTGCACACCGGACGCAGCCGTAATGATCAAGTGGCGACCGATCTCAAGTTGTGGGTCCGCGACGCGATTGATGAACTGGATGGCCTGCTGGCGGACGTCCAGCGGGCGTTTGTGGAACGGTCGGACGCGGATCGGGATGTCGTGCTGCCCGGTTACACTCATTTGCAACGAGCCCAGCCGGTCATGGCCGTCCATTATTGGCTGGCGTATTGCGAGAAATTCGCGCGCGACCGCGAACGCCTGGCCGACTGCCGCAAGCGGGTCAACATTTCCCCCTTGGGCGCCGCGGCACTGGCGGGGTCGTCACTGCCCATTGACCGGCACTTGTCGGCGAAGTTGCTCGGTTTTGAAGGGGTCGCCGCCAACAGTCTGGATGTTTCCAGTGACCGCGATTTTGAGATTGAGTTCGTCTCGACGCTGGCCTTGATCGCGGCCCATTTGAGTACCTGGGCCGAAGAGTGGATCCTGTGGTGTACGACGGAATTCAGCTATCTCAAGCTGCCGCACGCCTACACCACGGGTTCGTCGATCATGCCGCAGAAACGGAACCCCGACGTCCTGGAGTTGATCCGCGGTAAGTCGGCTCGCGTGATCGCTTCGGCTCAGCAGTTGTTCCTATTGGTGAAGGGCCTGCCGATGGCCTACAACCGCGACTTGCAGGAAGACAAACTGGCCCTGTTCGCCGCATTCGATACGATCAAATCGTGTCTCGAACTTGCTCCTTCCATCGTCGCAGGAGCGCAATTGCAACTTGACAAGATCAACGCCCGCCTGGAAGAGGGATTTTTAGACGCGACCACGCTGATGGAGTATTTAATCCTGCGCGGCGTGCCCATGCGGACCGGCCATGAAGTGGTCGGCAAACTGGTCGCACTGTGCGAATCCCGCAAATGCAAACTGGCCGAGTTACCTCTCGGCGATCTGCAGCACGCATGCGACAAGATCACGGCCGACGTGTCGCAGGTCCTGGGAACACACAACGTCGTGGCGGCCCTGAAGAGCTACGGTGCAGGAGGCCGCGGCCCCGTGCAAGAGCGATTGACCGAATGGCAGAAACGACTTGAGGCGAACTGAGTTCTATGCTTGAAGTCCTTACTGCCGGATTTTTTTACATCGTGGTGATCATCGGGACAGCGACCGTGTTCTTGAAAGTGGTCGACTGGCAGCGAGATCGCCATAACGAGCGTCTCTACGAGATTTTGAAGCGGGAACATCCGGAACGTGTTTACGGTACCCCAGAATACGAGGCACGTTTTAGTCATCCTGACTTACCCGCACTGGAGAAACATCTTGGTCGGCCATTGCCTGCCGAACTGAAGAAGCTCTATGCGGATACTCAAACAATGCTGTCAAAACCGTTCGAAGTCATTCCGCCAGATTCCCAGTCGCCTGACGACAATCTTCCGCTGAATTGCTTCTTTCCGGCGGACGCCCACGCGATCACTGATCTCTGGCCATCGGACGACTTTACTCTCGATCAGCTTCCATTCGCAACCGATGGTTCAGAAGGGGTCTATTATCTCGACCTGCAACAAGGCGGGGACGACCCGGCAGTTTGCCTGTATTATTATGATGGCGGTTTTCATGTCGAAATTGCCTCCTCGTTGAGCGAATTTCTCGCTTGGAAGCGAATTTCAACATTCGACGACTTGGACTAGGCGTTCAGCGTCATAGTGCCTGGTGAGATTGGGGGTCGGGGCCACGATCTTTGAAAATTGGCCTGGTTGCGTTTCTCGCGTGACGAGATCTTCTGGTGGCCAATTTCGAAAAATCGTAGACCCGACCCTGCGCTGTCCGGGGGCCGTATTCTGGATCATCGCTGGCGGGCGGTGTAGACTACGCTCAGGCCGGAGGACATTCTTCCCCCTGTCTGGCGGGCACGACTTTCGGTATCTCGCTGAGTCTGCAACCACTGAAACGCTCTAACTCGTGAGGATCAACGCGCCATGGTATTGATGAATCGTCCCCTGCCGGCACTGCTGTGCGGCTTGCTGCTGCTGTCGGGGTTGTTTGCCCCGCTGGCCGCTCAAGCTGCTGACGAGGAAGCGGATTTCAAGGCCCTCTTCAATGGTAAGGATCTCGAGGGCTGGGACGGAAACCCCAAGTTCTGGTCGGTCAAGGATGGCGCCATCACCGGAACGACCACCAAGGACAACCCGACGCAGGGCAATACGTTCCTGATCTGGAAGGACGGGCAGCTCGATGATTTTGAACTGCGGCTAGATTTTAAGATCGTTGGCGGCAATTCGGGAGTTCAGTACCGCAGCAAGGATCTGGGGAACTGGGTCGTCGGCGGCTATCAGGCCGATTTCGAAGCGGGTGAGACGTATTCGGGAATTAATTACGAGGAAAAGGGTCGCGGAATCCTCTGCCAGCGCGGTGAGAAGGTCACCATCGAGAAGGATGGCAAGAAGACGGCCGAACGCGTCACCGAATCGAAGAAGCTGCAGGACGCCATCAAGAAGGAAGACTGGAACAGCTACGTCATCACCGCGAAGGGCAATCACCTGGTCCACAAGATCAACGGCAACGTGACCGCCGAGGTGTTGGACAATCAGGAAGACAAGCGAGCGATGTCCGGCATCCTGGCGTTGCAATTGCACGCGGGTCCGCCGATGGTCGTGCAGTTCAAGAATGTTCGCCTGAAGCGCATCAAGCTGGCCGATAATCGCAAGAAGGCCGTCCTGGTGGCGGGCCGTCCGAGCCACGGGCCGGGGGACCATGAGCACAACGCGGGCGTGTACTTGATGAAGAAGTGCCTGGCGAGCGTTCCGAATCTGATCGTGGCGGACTATCACAACGGCTGGCCGAAAGACGTGACCGCGTTTGATAATGCCGACACCATTCTGTTCTATGCCGATGGTGGCGGCGGGCATCCTGCGATTCAGGAAGACCATCTCGTCAAACTGCACAAGCTGATGGAATCTGGCGTCGGGCTAGTTTGCGTCCATTACGCGGTCGAAGTTCCGAAGGATAAGGGCGGGCCTGAATTTCTGAACTGGCTGGGGGGCTACTTCGAGACTCACTGGTCAGTCAATCCGCACTGGACGGCGAAGTTCGAGAATTTGCCGAAGCACCCGGTGACCGCCGGGGTCAAGCCGTTTGAAGTCAACGACGAGTGGTATTACCACATGCGGTTTCGCGATAAGCTGGTCGGCGTCACTCCGATCCTGACGGCCCTGCCGCCGAAGAGCACGCTGGAACGTGGCGATGGGCCGCACAGCGGCAACCCGGCCGTGCGTGAAGCGGTTGCCAAAGGCGAATTGCAACACGTCGCGTGGGCATCCGAACGAGCGGGTGGCGGCAGGGCGTTTGGCTTTACCGGCGGTCACAACCATCGCAACTGGGGCGACGACAATTTCCGCAAACTGGTCCTGAACGCCATCGTCTGGACGGCCCAGGCGGAAGTTCCCGCGGACGGCGTGCAATCGACTATGTCCAAGGAAGAACTTGCGGCGAACCTGGATCCGAAGGGGAAGAAATAATTCTGTTAATGCCCGTCGGCCTTCGGCTTCGCGCTGGCGGGAGCCGCGGCGGGTTCGGGGCTCGTCTCGGTCCCTTCTTCCGGATGGGACGCTTCCCACTGCTTCCAAAATTCGGCGGGCCGCGTGTGTCGCCACAGCGCCAGAGCGTTGCCGACATGGCTGAAGAAGGTGTACTTCTCCAGGATTTCCGTACGCGTCTGGCTCTTGGTCGTCTTGATCAGCCACTTGGCTGCGTCGCGAATGCGCTTTCGCGGCGGGTGCAGTTCTTCGGGGGCGATGGCCAGCCATTCCAACTGATGGCCGGTCGCAATCACTTTCCGGAATAATTCATCTTCCACTGGCTTCGTGACCGAGTCGAGACCATCCGACCAGTTCGAGGCCCAGTGCCCGTCAGGAAACTGCGAGTCGACGATGATGACGCTGACCCGTTTCAAATGGGCCATGATCTTGGCGCGAGTCTCTTTTTGAATCAGTTGACCGTTGAATTCGTCATCCAGTCGCACGAGGGCCATCAATGAATAAAGGCGGTGCGTGCCGTGACACACCCCCAGCGGCAGGGCTCCGCGCATCAGGCGCTCGGCGAGCAAATCGAAGGTGATTTCGCGGCCGGCGTTGTTCTTCCATTTGCCGTCCGGGGGCAGCCACAGGCCATAGGCCAGGACGGACCATTCCGTTTCCCGTTCATCCAGCCGGAAATCTCGCAATGCCTGCTGCAGGACGTCGTTGATCGTTTTCTCGCGGTGCGAGGGCGTGTAGACCGGTTCATTTAATGTGACTCCGGCTTCGGTAAGGCACGCCAGCCAGTGATCGTGATGGACCGACGCGCCTTCCTCCTTGCCCCAGCGGATGGAGACACCGGTATCCTCTTCTTGCAGCAGCGGTGCGACCTTGGTTCCCCAGGACGCAATGTACTGTCCATGATTCACCAGGAAGTCGAGCATCTTGCGGCCAGCCATGACCTGGGGATCGCGGAATTCCGCGTCAATGCCCCAGATTCGCAAGGCGTGTTCGACGTAGTTCGGCTTGATGCGTTGAGCAGGAAAGCGGGGCTGGACCTGTCGCAGGACTGCGGCCAGATCTTCGTCGCTGATCAGCTCGGGGTCGTCATACAGCGGGGTGATGCGGAGCGGTTCCTGCCGCGTGATGTTCAACGGCGCATAATCGATCCGTCCGGTGCGGATTTGCGCGAGCCGCAGCGTGGCGTCCGAGGAACTGCGGGCAAAACCGACGCCAAATGCAATCACGACCGCAACTTGAACGGTGATGAACACGGGCAGCAATCGAACAGAACGTGAAGCTGGCATGGTGATGGCTTTACCCTATTGTGCAAATTCAAAGCCCCACAGGGCTACGGCATGAAGATTGTTTTAGCGGAATACGTAAGGAATCCGCTGGTTCGATCCAATGACCCCCACCCCCACCGAGCTCGTCTCGGTGGATCAGGGCCTTTGCACTACGCCGAAAATCAGCGACGTAGTGCAAAGGCCCTTTTCCATCGAGGCAAGCTCGAAGGGGGAAGATTTTCAAATCAACTTCTTCCTGATGAATACCGAGGCAATCCCGTCCTGGTATCCCAATCGCCAACGGTCGTCGCCCTTGAGCTGATTTGAGAGACCCGTCAACACTCGATGATCGATGACCACATAGTTCACGCCATAGCGATCCAACTGGTCATCCCAATTGGCTCCGATGCGGCTGATGTTCAAATAATGCTGCCAGACTTCGCGGGGAATCACATGGACGTGTGAGTTCACAAAGAGCTGCAAGTTCTTCGGACCGGCCCACAGCAGGTAGTCGCCCCACTCGTAGGAGTTGAAGACCTGGCCGCGCAACGGTTCCTTTTGCTTCAACAGATATTCGACCGCCCCGAGCGGCGTATCGGCTGAGACCGAGTTCTTCAACGGCAGTTGTTTTCGATGCATGGCGAAGACGCCGATCGGCGACAGTGCAAATCCAATCCAGGCGGCACCCACGGCGACGACGGTCCACATGCCCGCCCGACTGGGCAGGACTCGATCAGTCTTCGGCACGCGCCGCTGACTGACCGCGTTCCAATGCAACGCAGCAAAGTAAGCTGCGGGGATCGCGAACCAGATCAACATGCGACTGGCCCACAACGCCCAGGCACCCAATCCCGCGAGCAATAGGAATTCTCCCAGGCTGACTCGCCGCGGGCTGAGGCGATACAAGACGACCAGCAAGGCTGCCACGGTGGCAATCGCCCGGCCCTGACCGTCTCGCAAGGTGAGCGGTTCCCAGTCCAGCAGATCGGCCAGATTGAGGTTATTGGCGAACGTCAGGACTTCAGAATAGAGTCCAATCCCATACGGATTCAGCAAGGCCGCGACCAGCGAAAGCTCGGCAATCAACAACCAGTTGACCGCTCGGCGGTCGCGCCAGACGGCGTTCCAACTGCCGGTACGGATCAGCAAATCGAGAGCCCGGCCGACGCTGAGTGTCACCAGCAACAACGGGCCCATCACAAACGAACCGTGCAGATTGGCCCACAAACAGGTCGCCAGCGGAATCAGAATCCAATCCCGGCGAAGGGGCGCGCCACTGACCACTCGGCAGAACATCCAGGTGTAGATCAACACGCCGAGAACCTGTGGACGAATCAGCGTGGGCATCTCCCCCCATCCCACACAAAACTGTTGAGTCGCCAGCCACAGACACACACCGATTCCCAGGGCGGCCATGCTGGCTCGATGCGTGCGGTGATAAAGGCTGTAAGCGATCAGGGCGAGAGTTCCCGTGATGCTGGCCGCCATCGCACATTGCAGTCCGGCGGGACCGGTCACGGCATAGACGGCATAGCCCAGCAGTTGGGCCAGCCAGGAAGTATCGATGATAGACACGCCCTGCGCCAGGGGCAGGAACGGTTCGGTCGTGGGGAGGGCACCGTGCTGCCAGATCCAGCGACCATAGGACAAATGCCCCCACAGGTCGGTGTGAAACAACGGCCGGCTGCAAAGTCGCCAGAAGAACAGGGCGAGCAGGGCAGTCAGCATCGCCGCGCCGCGCGACATCCGCAAGTGCTCGGGCAGCCGTTCGACTAGGACCATGTCGACCTGCTCCTCGGTCTCGGGAGCCTCCGACGCCAATTGCAGTTCGGGTTCAGCTAAAGTCGTGGCCATGTGAAATCAGATCTTCACTGGGAATGATAACAACAGGACAAAGATCTCGGCCGAGGAACTTGCTCGACCTGACTGCCTTCAAACTTATGTTGGCAATTCACCACATGCGAGATCGGAATCGACACCAGTCAATGATGGCCCGGCAATCACAGTGACTCTATCGATTATACCGCTGGGACATCACCCGCGGTGGGGCAATTGGCTGTCGGTAATGGCTGTAGCGATTGCACGGAACGTGCGGTGCGTGCCTGGAACAGCGGGATTGTTGACGCCACGGGGGATCTGTGCCGAGACCAAAGAAGTACGCATATTGGGGATGGCTGATGTGTTCGAAGACAAGTGTCACGCAGTGACCGTGATACAAGCTCGAAGCGCAAGCGAGTGCATTTCGATGCGTCTTCGAGGAAATGCACTCGCTTGCGCTTCGAGCTTGTATTTTCATCAGTGCCAGCGTCTCACCTGCGGCGGACTGGGCCATGTCCGATGAACTGATCAGCGACCCCGACGCCAGCGAAGAAGTCCGTTGCCGGCAATGGGCCCGCGACAACTACGTCCCGCTGGCCGACCGTTCGCTGAGCTGGCCGCTGTTTGTCCTGGATGAAATGCGACGCCTCGATCAGCCGGAAGCGATGAAGCCACCGAAGCTGCTGTTGCGCGTGGCGCGGTTGCCGCAATCAAAGTAGCCTTCACGCTCCTGCGTGAAGACAGCCGAGCGTACGCTGACGGCAGTTGTAGGTACACAACTTCTTCGTCAGAAATGGCTACTAAAATGCGTTTCTTAAGTTTGCCCTGCGCTCGGCTGACTTCACGCAGGAGCGTGAAGGCTATTTTTCCTTGCTCGCGGCCGGCTTGATCAACGGGCTTGGCGGCAGCTTCGCGTTGCGGCGGCGGGGGGCGTCCAAATAGCGCTGGCCGCTGTTGGCGTTGTTCTTGTCGAAGGCAAATGCATCGTGGTTGCTGAGGAAATGCCGCAGATAGGATACGGGGATCGCAAAGCCGAGTCCTTCACCCAGGATCAATTTCATATTCGTCACGCCGACGACTTCACCCTTCATGTTGAACAATGGACCGCCACTGTTGCCCGGGTTGATTTGCGTCGTGGTTTGAATGTACGTCAGACCTTCGAAGTTGCGATTCCGGGTGCTGACGATGCCTTGTGACACCGACCGCTCCAGGCCCAGCGGGTTACCAATCGCAAACACCTGATCCCCCTCTCGAAGATCCTGGTTCTTCGCAATGAAGACCGGGCGGAACTTGAGATCCTTCTGCTCGGGAATCTGCACCAGGGCCAGGTCGAAGTAGGGATTCAACGCGATGATCTTGACATCATCGATTCGTCGACGAGTGAATTCGCCCTGGGCGTTCTGATGGTAAATCGTCGCCGCGATCCGGGTTTCCTTCTCGATGACGTGGTAATTCGTAACACAGAACCCACGTTCGTTCAGGATAAACCCTGATCCCAGGCCGCCCGGTGTCTGGATCAACACGACCCCTTCACCGAACTGCTGCGCCAGATCCTTGACACTCTTGTGCGGCAGGTCGGCCGTCAGGTAGAGCGCTTCGTCATTCCCCTTCGTCACGGGAGCCTCAGCGGCCTTGGTAACGGTGCGGTGCTTGATTTGTGAGAGTGGGATGCGAATGACATCGACGCCGATATCCACGACCAGTTCTTCGGGCCGTTCCTTCAGGACATCCCCTTCGATCTTTTGCCCAGTCGTGAGTTCGATCACATCGGCCCGGACGGCTGGTAACGAAAACCAACACGCGGTCAGACAGCAGAAGGTCAATTTCCAGCAAGATTTCATGAAGAACTTTCTGTTGCCAGATTGAATTATAAGGGGTAGTGGATTCTCAGTGTTCATTGAGTGTCATGAAAACTTATCCCTGCCGGGCAATGCCGTGACGGATATTTCGACGTTATGGGAGGGTGAGGCTCCTGCCGAACCGCAAAGTCTAGCGAGGGTCGATAAACGCTTGCGGTTCGGCAGGAGCCT
>CAMAVF010000279.1 GCA_945861445.1 Planctomicrobium piriforme
ACGAAGGGAGTCTTCGGGCGATTGGCCTGACGCAAGAAGTCTTCCTGCATTTCGCACAGGATGACGATCTGCGAATGAGCATACATGATCGCGTCGGCCATCTCGTCTTCGGGCATCTGGGCCGCGAAGCCTTCGATCATCAAGACCGACGTCTTGGTGCCGGCGACGACGAGATCCAGAATGCTTTCTTCGATTTGGGCCTGCGTGGGCATCAGGACCCACTCATCGTTCACCCGGCCGACGCGCACGGCGGCAATCGGGCCTTGAAACGGAACCGGAGACAGGCCGAGTGCGGCGCTGGCTCCGATAATGGACAACACGTCGGGATCGTTCTCGCCGTCGCTGGCGAGCACGTTCGACATGATCTGCAATTCTTCGATATAGCCCTCGGGGAAGAGGGGACGAATCGGACGGTCGGTCAGCCGAGCCGTCAGAACTTCCTTCAACGTCGGACGGCCTTCGCGCTTCAGAAATCCACCCGGGAATTTACCGGCCGCAGCCGATCGTTCGCGGTAATCAACCGTCAGCGGGAAGAAATCCTGGCCCGGCTTGGCGGGACCATTTTGAGCCGCCACGAAGACGACGGTTTCTCCAAACTGCACCAGGACGGACCCCGCCGCCTGCTTGGCCATTTCGCCCGTCGTCAGACTGAGCGTCCGGCCGCCAAATTCACGTTCTACGGTAACTTTCACTGTTTTTACCCTGCTTCCTACTGCTTATTTCTTTTCCGATACAACAACAAATTTCCACATGACAACAATTGGCGTGTGATTCTATTCTTAACCTGGTTCGCAGTGCATGCTCAAGCGCGTGGCCCGCGGGCCAGCGGCCCCGGGTGGAACAACTCGTACTGTGTCCAAGTGCAGAGATCGGGTGCCACTGGCTCTGCCAGTGCTTTGCGAGTCAGCTGACGAACCGCAGACACTGGCAGAGCCAGTGGCACACCACTCCGAATTTGGACGTTGAACGAGATCCTGAAGACATACGATTGATTCACCGCCCCGGCCAGAAACGCCCTGCCAGGACGCCTGGGAATTTCGAGACACTCGCGCCGTCAATCGGGGAGCATCTCGCAAAATTCGGGGTATGGATTTCAATACAGATTCAACTGGCTGGAAATGAACCTGCCCGGCACCGAGATTGGTGACAGCGCAGGGTGTGACGCGTTCCCGTCCCTGGAGTTCCACGGGCCAGCGAGTGGTTTGCCACGTTGATGAGAACAGTTCAGGCTCGAAGGACAGAGCATGGAAAAACTCTGCGAATCAGCCAGATACCCCCTGTGGACATCACCATGCCACTGCCACCACCAAAGACCGGTGGGGCGCGGCCGAGATCTTCCGGCCGCACTGGTCATTTTCCTGACGCCAAAACTACTTCCGCAGTTCCAGGCGCTTCAACATGTCGAGGTAGCTCTTGTGGTCGGTCGAACGCAGGAAGTCCAGCAACCGGCGACGGCGACTGACCAGCATCAGCAAACCACGGCGGCCAGCATGATCTTTCAAGTGCGACTTCAAATGCTCAGTCAGTTGCGAGATCCGGTGCGACAACACCGCAATTTGCACCTGAGCTGACCCGGTATCGGCTTCGGACTGCCGAAAATCACCGATCAGGGACGTCTTCTTCTCTTTCGTAATCGACATGAACAACTTTCTTCGCAGCCGCACCGGCTGCATGACCTTTACTCTTCGGACGAGTTGGACTGGTACACGTCGGACTTCGCGGGAAGTGACGCGTCTGCGATGGTTGCTCAATCGCAGACTCGGCCAAAAACTCCGACTGGCGAGTAAAATCGGTTCCCATCCAGGAACTCGCATGTCTCAGCACGGAAACCTATCCCGCACCTAGCGATACCTGCATTTCATTGCAACACTGTAACAAAAGATGCGGGAAATTCAATTCCGGCTGGATTTTCGAACTGCGATTCGATTGGAGTTTGCGACTTAACACCATTCAAATGATAGAGATCCGTCAAATTGCCTGACCCTGACGGACCAGTGTACCGTTCTCGGCTCGATAAGGAGCATTCTCATCGGCCAAGCACCGACGGAATGTTGAGGCGGATTCAAGAATCGGACACAACCTACATTTAGGTAAGGAGTTATGAGTTTGGATAATAAGCTCGAATCGCAAGCGAGTTCATTCTTAAAAACAGGTTCTGAAATTGATGCACTCGCTGGCGCTTCGAGCGTCTATCGCGGTCACTGCGTGACCGGCAGGGGCGATTACTCAGGAATCTCTTCGCCTCCGGCACGCGTTGTCAGCGCTTGAAACAACTTCAGATCGGTCTCCGTGTTCAACACTCGGACGGAACCATCCAGATTCACGAACTGCACGCTTCCCGCATGCGCACTGTCGAAGCCTGACACATTCTTCTCTTTTACATGCAGCGCCTGATTGGAAGTCCCCAAAATACGAGACAGGGGCGACTTGGCCTTGGGGAAGACTCCGGTCCAGGTGGTCGCGCGATCCAATTCCATGTTGGTGGTCCGCTCACCGACTCCCAGGGTGTTGGAGAGTCCGTCTTCAATCTCGCGGATTCGCAGGTTGCTATTGAGGTAGAATGTTCCGTTACCCTTGCAGTCTTCGCCCGGTTTTAACTTTTCACACCGACTCAAATCACCCGTGCCGAACACGCCCGGATAGTTGGCTGTCGCGACTTCGAACAGCGCATTGCCTTCCGCATCTTTCAACATCCATCTCTTTTTCTGGAGCGGATCGGACAGACAACGGAAGCCTTGAATCGACTTGCTGACGATCTTTGAGTTCTCTGGTCCCGCGATGCTGGCTGAGAACTCGACGGTGTGATACAGGCGAGCCTGATCGAGATAAGGGGACAGATGCAGTAGCCAACCAGCTCCGTTTAATCCGAAAACATTGGCCCGTTTCGGTTCCGAATCGCCTCCAATCCAACCGGACGGAAAGCAGTTCAGAGAGTCATGATAGTTATGCAGCGCCAACCCGATTTGTTTGAGGTTGTTCTGACATTGGGTACGGCGCGCGGTCTCCTGGGCTTCTTCGATTGCCCCGACGATTTGAGTCCCCAATACGGTGACGGCTCCCGCGACGGCCAGCAGCTCGACCAGTGTGAATCCCGTTCGGCGAACTCTGTGCAACATGATTTTGATTCCTGAAACCTCGTTCTGGATGTCGCAGCGAATACGCCACTGCAGTCACAGGGTGTGAGGCAGAAGACCAATGCACTCGCTGGCGCTTCGAGCTTGTATTGCGGTCACTGCGTGACCGGCTGGGGCGATTACTCGGGGACCTCTTCGCCCCCCTCGCGTGTCGTCAGGGCTTGAAGCACTTTCAGATCTGTGTCCGTTAGGTACGCTCGGACTGACCCGTCCATGTGCATGAAATGAGACATGCCCTTGTGGCTGCTGCCAAAGCCGGACACGTTCTTCTCCTTCGCATCCAGGGCCTGCTCGGTTGTCCCGAGAACCCGGGCAAACGGTGATTTGGCTTTAGGAAAGACGCCGCTCCACGTCGTCATCCGGTCGGCTTTCTCATCGATCGTTCGTTCGCCGATTCCCAGGGTATAGGACAGACCGTCCTTCAGATTCTGGAAGCGCACCGAACTGTTGTGAAAGAACAGGCCGTCTCCCTCGCAAACTTCGCCCGGCTTCATCTTTTCGCACTTGCTCAGGTCCCCGGTTCCAAACATACCGGCATAGTTGGCTGTGGCCACTTCGGCCACGGCAGTACCTTCCGCATCTTTCATGGTCCATTGCTTCTTGCTGTAGAGGTCCGATGGGCAACGCAGGTAAACAAGGGATTTGTTGATGAGTGCTGCGTGCTGTTTGTCCGTGACCGAGATCGTAGAATCGATCTTGTTGTAGAGCGGACCTTGATCCAGAAACGGCAGGATTCGGGCCTGCCAGCTCCAGCCATTCAGACCAAACACATTGTGTTGTTTGGGATTCGAATCGGCACCGACCCAACCTGGCGGCAACGTGTTGGACACGTCGTGATAATTATGGAGCGACAGGGCCAGTTGCTTGAGGTTGTTCTTGCACTGGGTGCGCCGCGCGGCTTCACGAGCCTCCGCAATGGCCCCAATGAGCTGGGTCCCCATCACCGAGACGGCTCCGGCGACGGCCAGCAGTTCCACCAACGTAAATCCCGAACGACGAGTGTGACGCGGCTTCATAGTGAATTCCTTGAATAGCGCGGATGTCCGCGAGATGCAGCCCGCAAGATATGCCGTCAGTGTAGCCCATCATCAGCTCGCTTCAATGGGCGATCCTTTCTCGCATGAGGGCATTGATCACATAAGTCCCATCCGTCCCATTTGTCCCATGAGACTTATGGGACGGATGGGACTTATGAATTGCAGATCAGTCGTCGGCCCGAACGGGCGACCAAAAGTGCTTCGGTCGTGAACCATTCTCACCAGCCGGAAGCTGGGTAAGGCTTGCGGGAATTGCAGAAGAAACGTGACAAATGACGATGTTGGTAGCACGCTGGAGACCGCTTCCTCGACAGGGGCAGTCACGTCGGTCAGCGTTCGCTCCGAGAGACTCGGCAGGGATGCCATTAAATGTTAAATGTGTTGGAGACCGGGGATGCTGATCCCCCTTCGGAGATCATTCCATGGATGGAATATCCCCCGATTCGGCGCACGGGGACTGCGCGCCGACTGCCGGGACCCCGCGGGACGGCGCATTGATCGCTCACGGCTCGAGTCGAGCTGCGTGGACTCGTCGCGCATTTATGGCCACATTGGCCGCTTCTGCCACGGGGTGTACCACCGGCATCAAACAGTACGTGAACAACGGCTTCAAGGTCGGCGTGAATTTTGGACGGCCACCCACTGCCGCGGCGGCTCACTGGATCGATGCCAATGACCAACGCGTCCGCAGCGAATCCGGGGATGACAGTCATTGGTGGTACGTCTTCAATGATTCGGTCCTGAACAATCTGGTCACGAACGCCTATCAGCAGAACCTGACTCTTCGGCAAGCAGGGTTTCGCGTTCTCGAAGCACGGTTGCAATTGGGGATCGCCAATGGCTACCTGTTTCCTCAAACGCAAGATGCCGTCGGTGGCTACAACCGTCGGGCCGTCAGCCTGTCAAACCCCAATGCGATTGCGACCCCAACGCGCTTCTTCTCGACCTACAGCCTGGGTTTCAACCTGGCCTGGGAACTCGACTTCTGGGGTCGCTTTCGGCGTGCCATTGAAACGGCGGACGATACCCTGGACGCGTCGGTGGAAGATTACGACGACGTCCTGGTTACCCTGATCAGCGACATCGCTGCCAATTACGTTCAATACCGGACCAGCGAGCAGGAACTGGTTTACATTCGGACCAACATCGGCATTCAGGAAGAGACTTTTGCCATCGCCCAGACGCGATTCAAAGGGGGCCAGGCCACCGAGCTTGACGTCGATCAGGCCCAAAGCAATCTGTCGCAGACGAAGTCGGAAGTTGCCAATCGCGAAATCCAATTACGGATGGCGGCCAACCAGCTTTGTATTCTGCTGGGTATCCCCACGGAAGATCTCTCCGGGATGCTGGGATTGGGGCCGATCCCCACAGCTCCCAAGGAAGTGGCCCTGGGAGTTCCCGCGGACCTGGTCCGGCGTCGTCCCGATGTCCGCCGGGAGGAACGTCTGGCCGCGGCGCAGTGTGCGCAGATTGGCATCGCCGAAGCCGACTTCTATCCAGCGATTTCCATCTTGGGATCAGTGGGCTACTCGTCCCGCAATTTCCAGGACATGTTCTCGCAACTGGCGTTCAATGGATCGGTTGCGCCGCAATTTCAGTGGAAGATCCTGAACTACAATCGTATCAAGAATAATGTGGCATTCCAAAATGCACGGTTCGAGGAATTGGTGGCGGGCTATCAGAATTCCGTGCTGAAAGCCCACGTGGAAGTGGAAAACGGGCTGGTCAAGTTCCTGTGGCAACAGCACCGAGCGGCCAATCTGGCGGACAGCGTCGAAGCTGCTCAAAAGGCGGTCAAGGTCGTCGTGACCCTTTATAAAGCCGGGGCCACCGACTTCAACCGCGTTGCCCTGCTCCAGCAGAACCTCGTCCAGCAACAGATCCTCCTGGCTCGTTCGCAAGGAGAAATCGCGCAGGGACTGATCGAGGTTTATAAGGCGCTCGGCGGCGGCTGGCAGTTGCGCCTGGATTATGAGTTGCCCGATGTGATTCCGCTGGGCGAAAACCCTGCCCCGCCTCCCGCCGTCCCGCAAGGCGAACCGGTGCCGGCCCCCGAACCGCCACCCGCCAACATCGAGTGACCTGCCGGCCTCGAGCTGGGTTGCTCTTCAAGTAGCATTAGGAATAATGTCATGTGGCATCGCAACTGGATTTGGGTCGGAGTCGTATTGATCTGGCTTCCGACAATTACTCTGAAGGCCAGGGCCGAACCGTATTCGAACAATTCGACCGGCACGCGAAACTGGTGTACTCCCGGAGTACGCTGCGCTGACACCTGGAAATGCTGGGGCGACCACTATTGCAAGAAGAAGCTCCCCTTCACCCCGTGCTACACACCGCGGACCTGCTACGACGACTACTGCAAAAAGGGCCTGCCGTGCGAGCCCCGAGGCGAATGCCGGAATTGCTGCGACGACTATTGCAAGAAGAGTTGCCCCGTGCGGTTGTGGTAGGCCATAGTAGCGTTCACGTTCCACGTGAAGATCAGGGTCGGGGGTACGAGTTTTCGAAATTGGCTGTCTCAGAGCTCCAATTGCTCAACGAATCTGATCGGCCAATATCGAAAACTCGTAGCCCCGACCCCCACGCAAACACTACGGCTGGCGTTACGAGGATCGGTATCGCCTTTTGGTCGTCTCGGCCACGTAGACGAAACGATTCGCGAGAAACCACCTTTTCCGTCTTAGATCATCCCCAGCAAATCACCCCGCTTCTTCGCTCCAGATGGCTTCCATAATGCCGCAAGTCAACGCTCAGGCTGCCCCGTCGGAACGCTGGAAACACAAGTGGGGTGTCATTCACCGATCGCGTGTCTCGCTGATCAATTTCTTGCTGGTGTATTTTCTGATCGCGTATGTGGTCCTGCCGCTGGCCTGGCGTGGTTACGCGCATTGCCACCCGGCTCTCGATCATTCCCCGACGTACACACGGACCGGCAACGGACACCCCGGCGATCCACTCAATATCGCCGCCGTGGGCAGCGAAGCAGATTTGGTCCAGGCCCTGTTGAAATCCGATTGGAACGCCGCCGATCCTTTGTCCTTGAAGAGTTCCATCAAGATCGCCGGCGCGAGCGTGCTGCGGCGTCCCTACGTTGACGCGCCCGTCAGCAGCCTGTTCCTGTTCGGACGCAAACAGGACTTGGCCTTCGAGCAGCCAGTGGGCAACAACCCCAGTCGCCGGCACCATGTCCGCTTCTGGAAAAGTACGAAACTCGATCGCGCCGGCCGACCGCTGTGGATTGGCGCCGTGACCTACGACAAGCGGATCGGCCTGAGCCGCACGACCGGCCAGATTACGCACCACATCGATTCCAACGTCGATGAAGAGCGCGACAAACTGCTCCGAGATTGGGAAAACAGTGGTTCGGTCGAGCAAGTGTTTTGGCGCGATCAATTCCAGCCGCACCCGACAGGTCATAACGGAGGGGGCGATCTGTGGAAGACGGATCAACGCTTGGCGATTGCCATGCTGCGGAGGTAGTCGTCAGTGCCTTATGGCTAAACGATTGCGTCGTGTGAGAGTATGAGTGTGTGAGCGTATGAGGGTAATGAGTGGTCATCGACGGATAAGTCCATCTCTTACTCCGTTACTCTCATACTCTCACACCCTCATACTGTTTCGACAGCGCAGACCTAAAGTTAATGCTCCCTAATTCAATCGTACATCAAACATCAACACCGCCGCCCGCGCCTCATTCACACGCTCGCGCGACGCTGCGGCTTGCTGGAGTTGCGAATGCCCGATCTCTGCAAACAACCTTGCGGCACGTCGAAACAGTTTGCTGGAACCGGACCAATCGCCTTCAATTTCCAGCACTTGTCCCAGATGCCACAGGTCGAGTGCCAGGTGGAAATGATCGCCCTGTTGACGATGCAGTTTCAACGCCCACCAGAGCCGCTCTTTCGCCTCATCCAATTCGCCCAGCAGTCCCGCAATCAGTCCCAGATTGGCCCAATCCGCCGCGGCTCCCGCTGTATTTCCCGCAGCCAGCTCGGCCAATAGCGACTTCCACAACAGACCCTCGGCCAGCGACAGATTACCGGCCAGCACGGCGTCGCATGCCAGATTGCCCAGGGATGTCGGTGAGATCCGCCCTGCCTGTCCGTCGCTGGGTTGGCGTTCCGCAGTCGCCGCCAGCAGTTGAAAATAGGCGGCCGTTTCTTGATCACCGGCCGCTCGATGGGCACACGCCAAATCGTTCGCCGCCGCGATGAAGCCCTGCCGATCGCCAGAGCTCTCGGCCAGCGCTAACTCGCCAGCCAGCCGCGAGGACAATTCGTGACAGCGACCCGTTTGAAACAGATTGCAATCCGACGGTGCCGCGGATGGGTGCGCAGCATCGGCGGATGAAAATTCAGCAGGCATCGAACCAGGCCCTCTCAGACAACCCTGTTTTGGGGGGTCGGCGCCAACCACACGGCGCGCGACATCACAAGGGCTGTTGAGAGAGCATTTGTGGGCAAACCTGCACCACGAACTCAGGGAGAGTATTTGGACCTGAGTCTCATCACGCGCTGAGAGACGCGTGACGGCAATGTCCACAAGTAGACATTGCCGATTTATCCCAATTTAACGATTTTAACATCTGTGTCAAGTGAAAACTCCAGCGGAAAGGGCATCTCACTTTTTCTTGACCTTCCAGATGCTTCCCATGCCGGGGGCATAACCATACGGATCGCGTGGGCTGAACATGTAGCCGCGGAGATCCTTGTTGAAGGCGAAGAACCCGTTGCGGAAATACAGCCAGGTGTAGGGTTGGTCTTTATACAGAGTCGTGTGGATCTTGCCGTAAATCACCGCTCGTTTCGCGCGATCGAATTCCTTGCGACCCTGGGCAAACAGCTTGTCAATCTCGGGGTTGGAGTAGACTCCGAAATTACGACCTTCATTGGTTCCCCAGATGTTTACGGACGTGTCGGGGTCGGAACCCGTACCCCAGCCGCCGAACGCCGCCTGGCCGTCGTGCAGGCGGAGCTTTTCGCTCATCGTGACGAACTCCATCGGCGTCACATTGCACACGACGCCAATTTTCCCCAGGCACTCTTTCATCAGCGTGCTGTATTTCAGCCGATCCGGGATATTGGAACTGAGCATCGTGAATTCAAACTTGATCCGCTTGCCGTTGATCACCTTGTCACGCACACCGTCGCCGTCGGAATCTTCCCAGCCCGCTTCGTCCAACAGTTCTTCGGCCTTGTCGAGATCTTGGGTGTAGTAGGCCGGTGCCGGTTTGGGATACATCCAGGCGGTCTTGTGGAAAATACCGTTACTGCGTTCGTAGAGGCCCAGATTGAGGGTGTTGTGCATCTCGTCGTAGTCGTAGGCATAGGACATCGCCTGACGGACGCGCACGTCGGAGAAGAACGGTGTCTTCAGATTCCACATGAAGTGGAATGACGTCCATTCGACGCCGTTGGCCTTCGTGTTCTTGGCATAAAAATCGTTGTCGATCGTCTTCGACTTCCAGTCCTCGGGCATGAGGATCATTTCATCCAGATCCCCCTTTTTCAGGGCCAGCAAGGCCGTGTTGCGGTCTTCGATGATGTTGAAGCGGATCGTCTTGAAGAAGGGCTTCTGCCGGACTTGCTTCCCCTTGTGCATGTAATAGTCTTCGCGGCGTTCGAGAATAATCTCTTGCCCGCGCGTCCGCTTGACCAGCTTGTAAACTCC
>CAMAVF010000280.1 GCA_945861445.1 Planctomicrobium piriforme
CCGGTGAGTTCCTCGATTCGCTGGCACGCTTCGGCAATGGTCCGAGCCGGCTGCTGATCGAATGACAGACGAATGGCGTCGGCATGCGCGGCCAGTTCGCTCGTGGGCTGATACTCTCGCCCCCGCTTCCGCAGAGCGTCAAGTCCACCTGCCCGATATTTACAAGGGAGCGATGAAGTCTACGATACTTCCGCTCCGGTAAACAGCGACTCGATCACGTCCCCGCGATTCAACCGTACGGGCCGGCCCAGGCGATCATGCACTTCGGCTTCAGCAGGGATGCCCAGGAGATGATACACCGTCGCTCCCAAGTCGTTCGGTGAGAACGCTCGCGTTGCCGGGTAGGCTCCCGATTCATCGGAGCGGCCGATGACCTGCCCGTCGCGCACTCCCGCACCGGCAAACACGCCGAAGAAGCAGGGGCCCCAATGGTCGCGGCCGGCGTCTCCATTGATCTTCGGAGTTCGGCCGAACTCGCCCAGCATCATCACCAAGGTATCCTGCAACAGGCCCATCGTGTCGAGGTCGTCCAGCAAGGCGGAGACTCCGCGATCCAGTGGCGGCAATAAGCGGTCTTTGAGCGTTGGGAAGATCTTGCCGTGGCTGTCCCAGTTCTGCACGCGGCCAATGTTTGCCTGCACGATCGGCACTCCCGACTGGATCAAGCGGCGAGCCAGCAGCAATGACTGACCCGTCGTATTTCGGCCGGAGCGGTCACGGACCTCGTCTGATTCCCGCTTGAGCTCAAACGCCTGCGACAGCTTGCTGGAGGTCAGCATGGAAAACGCGAGTTGCTGATCCTTCTGCAAACGTAGCGACTGAGCGACCTCGGACAACAGCGTCTGTTGGCGGTTAACATCCCCCAGCAGCGATTGCCGCCGGTCCAATCGCGGCACATCGATGCCCGGGGCAAGAGTCAGTGCATCGACTCGAAAGTCTGCTTTTTGCGGGTCGCCCGTGATCTGCCACGGATCAAAACTCTGGCCCAAAAATCCCGCATGCTGACCCGGCCAGGTCAGCGGCCCTTCACGCAAGAACGTCGGCAGATTGACACCGCTCGGCAAGCCATCGTTACGAGGCCGCAGGAACGACAGAGCGCTGGAATAGCTCGGCCAGTCATCGCGCGACGCCACTTTGTCGAAGAACCCACCCGGTTGAATTTCGCCCGTCAGCAAATGATGCGTCGACATCAAATGGTTGTTGTCGTTGTGCGAAAACGTCCGCAGCACGGCGTACTTGTTTGCCCGCTTGGCAAGTTCCGGCAGATGTTCGCAAATCTGGTAACCAGGAATCGCCGTCGAGATCGGTTTGAACTCACCGCGAATCTCGGCGGGAGCATCCGGCTTCATGTCGAACGTATCGTGGTGACTGCAGGCCCCAGTCAGGAAGACGATCAATACCGATTTGGGACTTGCAACAGCCGCGCCCGCCTCGGCGGCTGAAGCCCGCCCAGCGAACAGCGAAGGCAAACCCAGACCCAGCAGACCCGAGTACCCCGTTTGGAGAATCTCGCGCCGCGTCAATCCGATGCGATGCTGATGTGTCTGCGGTGGGGACATGGGCTTCTCGTTGCGTCTTAAATCAACTCACGAATTGGCTGGCCCGCTTCGACAATGCTGGTCGGACGGCCGTTGCCGTCGTTGTAGTGAGTTTCCAGCGGAACCCCGAGCGTGTGATAAATCGTCGCCAGCAGATCAAACGGCGTCACCAGGCGTTCCAACACTCCGCCCCCCTTCTTCTCACTGGCGCCGACCACTTGGCCGCCTTTCAATCCGCCGCCTGCGAACATGACTGAAAAGCAGTTCGACCAGTGATCGCGGCCGGCGTGTCCATTGATCAGTGGAGTCCGTCCAAACTCGCCCGCACAGAAAATCAACACATCATCCAGCATCCCGCGTTCGTGCAGATCTTCGATCAGCGTGCCGATCGCGGCATCCAGCGGCGGCAGTTGAGAATCTAACCCCTTTTCAATCCCATCGTGATGATCCCAGTAGCCCGTATTCACCGTGACGCAACGGCTGCCGGCCTCAATCAACCGCCGCGCCAATAACGCACTCTGACCATACGTGTGTCGGCCATAACGGTCTCGCAAGCGTGGGTCTTCGGTGTTGATGTCGAACGCCTTGCGGACACGTTCGCCCGTCACCATCTCCAAGGCTTGAGTCTTAAACGTATCCAAACCCTCCAGCACGCCGGTCGCATCGACATCGCGCCGCAATGTGTCAAACTTCTTCAACAGTCGGCGTCGGCTCTCGACACTGCTCAGCTTCAATCCGTCAGGCAGCGACAGATTGGGAATCTGAAAATCCTTCGAATTGGGATCAGCCCCCGCTTCGAGCGGATCATAGCCCTTGCCGAGATAAACCGACCCCTGATATCCAAATCCCTCGGTCTTGGGGACCGTCACATAAGCCGGCATCTGCGGCACTCGAGCCCCCAGCGCCCGGGAAATGACCGACCCAAACCCCGGATGCTGCGGAGCAATCCGCGCCAGCGTCGGGCCGAATCGCCCGGTCAACATCCAATGGGCCGACGGAGCATGAATCCCATTCTCGTGATGCACCGAACGGATGAGCGACATGTGCTCCATCATCCGAGCCTGCAGCGGAAATCGCTCGGTGATGGAGATCCCGGAGGCCGATGTCGGAATGGGCCGGTACACGCCGCGAAACTCCGCCGGCGCATCCGGCTTCATGTCGTAGGTATCTTGCTGGCTCAGTCCGCCATTGGTCCAGATGACGATGATGGACTTCTTGCTGGCAGACGGCGTGGACTCTGCGGCCAGTGCAGGAATCCTCAGCAAATCGGCCAAGCCAAGTCCCAGCGCAGGGACGCCGAGTTGCAGAAACGTCCTGCGACTCAGTCCCGCTGCGCGATCGAGAATTGTCTGCATGAAACATCTTCCTACCAGACGAGAGAGTCGCTACAGCATGCCGTAAGATGGGCACTCTTGCCCGTCTGTATTGGTGTGCCGGAGCAGAAACGGGCAGGAGTGCCCATCTTACGAACCTCGCGACTCTCCTTACCGATTAAACAAAAACTCATTCGATGCCAACAATGACCAAAGCAACGATCGATACGCTTCCTTCTGATCTATCTCCGATTTTACAAACTCAACCGCTGCCACCAACTCGTCCGCCGTCGGAACCCGTCCAAACACGCGTAGGAACACCTCACGCACATTCTCCTCGACCGGTGATTTGTTCGTCGCCAACCGTTCGACGTATCCCTTCGCGGCCGTCAACTTCCCTTGAATCTCCTTCGAATTCACCAACTCCAACGCCTGTACGAGTGCCGGGTCGTCAGTCCGTTCACACTCGCACGCCGAGTTGCGATTCGGTCGGCCGAACACATCCAGAAAGTGCGCGGCGACATTCTCATCCGGCAAATCGATTGCCCGCGTCCCCGTGGGAAATTGCCCGGGTCCGCCGGCAAACTGCGTCGGAGCCTCCAGGATCTGACTGATGCCGTCCAGCAATACTTCCGCCTTAAGCCGTCGCGGATAGAACCTCGCGAAACTTTGCTTGTCCTCGCGGTTGGTCTCGTTCGGGATGGAACTCAAACCATACGCATAAGATCCCGTAATGACACGAACAAGATGCTTCACATCAAAACCACTCTTCACGAAATCCTGGGACAGTGCGTCCAGCAATTCAGGATTGCTGGGAGGATTCGTGCTGCGGGCATCATCGATCGGATGAATGATGCCACGACCAAGGAAATGCCCCCACATGCGATTCACCATCGTCCGCGCGAAGTAGGGATTGTCACCCGACGTCATCCACTTAGCGAACGCCCGCCGCGGATCATCCAGCCGCGACAGTTTGAACTCGGCCCCACCCAGCGGTCGAGGCCGCATGACCTGACCGGTGCGCGGATGCAGGATCTCGCCTTCATCCTTCAAGAAGATCGTTTCGAAGGTCGGCACCTCGGCATCCGCAAAGCCACCTTTACGGCCCACCCGGGCAAACACCGCCGCCAGCGAATAGTAGTCCGCCTGGCTCCAGCGTTCGGCCGGATGATGATGACATTGGGCACACTGAATCCGGACTCCTAAAAACGCTTGCGAGATCGACTCGACGTAATCCTTCGTCGTGCGCACATTCCGATACCACAACGTCGGAGGATTGCGATCCTGGCTGCCGGTGGCCGTCAGAATCTCCGACACGAAACGATCGTAAGGCATGTTCGCCGCCAACGAGTCCCGGATCCACGCGGCAAACAGCGTGGTACTCGGCCGCTGCTGGCTGGTCGAGTATCCCTGGCCCCGGTTCTGCAGGATGTCTGCCCACTTCAATCCGAAGTAGCTGGCGAACTCGGGCCGCTCCAGCAACCGATCAATCAGCCGTGCCTTTTTATCAGTCCCTTGGTCCGCTACGTAGGCGCTAATCTCTTCAGGTGTGGGCAAAGTGCCGCACACATCAATCGTGGCCCGGCGAATAAACGTCGCGTCGTCTGCCGGAGTCGACGGGATCACTCCCAACTGTTGCCATTGTTCAAACAGCGGCCGGTCAATGTTGGGATAGGCCGTCGGTGGAATCGCCGCCACGGCCGCAGTCGCCGCAGCATTTCCAGCGATCGGGATCACTCCCTGGAAGACAGCAATCTCGCCGCCAAACTGCGCCATGATCGCAAACAGTCCGCTCCGCGGATGCACGGTCACCAGACCATTCGCGGCAGCGGTTGCAATCTCGGGCATGTTGGAATCGTAGATCGCGCGCCGCGTCACATCCCGTGCGGTCCCATCCGAAAAATGAGCCGTCACTTGCAACTGCTGTTTCTCGTCGCGTTGCAGCACGCGCTTGGTCGGAGAGACTTCAATCCGCACCAGTTTCACTTCGTCAGACCGAGGTCCCGCAGAACCCTGCCGGATCCAGTCGCGCAACACCAGGTAATCGTCCGAATCGACATCCAGTCGCTTACCACCGCCATGCGGGACGCGACCGGTCGCCTTGATCAACAACAAACTCTGATCAGGACTACTGACCGAAATCCGCCGGCCCCGATCTTCCTGAACCAGTGCCGCATGATCAAACTCCGGCTCGAAGCCGAGCAACGACAACCGAAACCCGTTCTGCCCCGTCGCCTTACCGTGACACCCCCCACTGTTGCAACTCAACTTGGTCAGGATCGGCCCGACATCATTCAAGAACGAAATCGCCGGCGACTGGAGAGACGAGGTCGCCACAGCCACATCGTCCGCGCGCGCTGCCGCCTCGCACGACAATAACAGCGTGACCGCAATCAGCAATCGGTAAACCCACACCGGCAATTTCATGCACACATCCCAATCACCTCAAGGCCCCGTAGGACGGGCACTCCTGCCCGTCTGCATTCAGAATGGGAGGATGAGGCTCCTGCCGAACCGCAAGCGTTTATCGGCCCTCGCAAGACTATGCGGCTCGGCAGGAGCCTCGCCCTCCCATCAACTTGAAACTCGACTCGATCCAAATCCCCTGCTTATCCGTGTTCAATCCGTGGCTAAAGATCCCCTCGCCTGAACAGCGTTACTCGACCACCTCCAGCTGCACAAAGTAACTTCCGTGAAACACCGCCTGATCTTCCACAACGCCAATCCCATACAGCCTCAAGAACGGCTGAGCCCCCAGGGGCGCATCTTCGCTCGCAATGATCTGAATTGTCCCCGTCTCGGTTTGACCGGTAAAGGTCACCCCGCGTCCGCGTAGACCGAGGATCTCACCCGGTGCATCCAGTTCCGTGTGGATCTTGCCAATAAACCCATTCGTCCGCCGAGCCGTGTACTCCAGTTGAATGACCTCACCGCGGCGAATCTTGCGCGGTGCGAACGGATCCGCGGAGACAATGAACCCCGCTGGCTGCACGTCGAACGTCACCGAGTTACTGACCACGGTCACCTTCTCTGTCGGCTGTTTTCCGTTGGCAGCCTGGGGGCCGACACCGACTGTCGTCTCACCTTCGACCGCCAGCGTGTAGTGACCCACCGGCAGCGACGGCGGCAGGTAGAAACTCAGCGTGCCCTTATGCTGTCCAGCGGGAATGATCACCGTTTGATTCGTAATCAAGTCAGGCACCCCCACTCCCGTCAATCGCACCGGGGCTTCATGATTCAGTTCCGCCCGTTCAATCTCGATGGCGACATCCAGGATGCAGCCCTGAGAGTGTCGAACTTTCATCTCGCCATACAAATGGTGATGTTTCAATTCATGTCCGTCGGCCTTCAAACGCAAGGGAACATCTCCCGCCACCGAGAACGCCAGCTCGGGATGAATGTGACTGACAGCCCCCGACGAATTTCTTAAGGCCACACTGCCGCCGCGCACCGCACGCGTCCCCGCAATTGGCGAGTGTCCTGTGAGTTCCAGCTTCCCCGCTTGCAGTTCGGATTGCCTGGAAGCCGTCAGCGTGAAGGGAGCCGAATCCACACCCGGCCCCAGCCAGATATCGGGCCCGCTGATCCCCAGCGGCAGGTTCTTAGCCGAGACGTGAATGGGCCCCGTCATCCCGCGACGACGCACGGCCAGGATATCCAGCACAGACGTCCCGCCACGTCCCAAATTGAGACCACTCGACCCAGCCGACTGCGGCACGGCCACGAGTTGAAAATCGGGTTCCTCACGCCGGACACTCAGTCGATACTGCCGGCGAGGATCCGCATCGAGACCCCCAATCACATTGCGTACCAGCACCAAATATCGACCATCCGCCGGAGCCACCCAGCGACCGCTGGGGTCCAGATGATTGGTCGGGAACTGTGCGTTCGGATGAGCCGGCAGTTCGTCGTGAAATGCAACCAGTTCCTCTTCGCCTTTCGGGTCGAAGATGCTGAGATCCAGATCGACCGGCGACCCGATCCGTTCGCCGAACGCCTCCAGCCAGACGACTTCACCCCGCACCGCAGTAAATGCGAACCAGTCCTGTTCATCCCCCGCCAGCAAGCGACCGCTGACTTCACACGGCACCGACATGTTGTAGGCCGTCGCCGCGGAATGATTGCCGGCGGGATCGCGCACCACCGGCACATCAGTCAGGCTGATCAGCACCGGCACGTCGGTATCTCGATAACGATAAGCAAACCCCTCGACCGCCAGTTGGTTCGACCGCAGCGACAAGCCTGTCGGCGGACTCTCAACAGGTGCCTGAACCTCCACAGTCACAGCCTGCAACATGACGCCATCCACAGTCCGGTCCTCAACGGTCCCCGCACTGGCAGGGAACGGGGGCACCGAACCGTCGAACAGATTCCAGCCATAGACTGAAATCGACGTCGGCTTGCCGCGTTCCACGACATTCGGCACTGTGAACGCCACGCGCGGCTTCGTCGAAATCGACAGTCGATAGAAATGATCCGGGCTCCCTGCGAAGACCAGATCGGCCAGCTTGACCACATAGGTTCCATCGGCGGGAACCGTGAAATCAATCAACGGATCCACTCCGAACCAGCCACGATTCGACGCCAGCCGCTTCCCCGCCGAGTCGTATAATTCCAGGACCGCCCGCAGTCGCGAATCAATCCGCTCGGCCTGGCATTCAATCGTCACTCGTTGAGTGTGTTTTGCAGTGAACGCAAGGCATTCCACGTCGCCGCGCTCCACCTGGCCATTGACGATGGAGTTCAGCGGCACGACCTGGGGCATCGACGGCGTATTGTTCGGTTCCACTTCCAGCAGTTCGGGACTGGTGCTGACCACAAACGAGCGGATCGAACTCAATCCGTTCACCGTCACCGCCTGCAGGTCATACTGACCCGGCAAGGCATCGGCCGGGATCGTGATCTGAAACTTGTTCGGCCCCGCCTTGGGATCAGCAGCCTCAATCCGCACATTGGGCAGAGTGCAACGCAGGGTCTTCACCCCAGCCAAACTTCCCGCCACCGTCACGAGCACCGTCGTCCCAGCCTGGCCCCCTGCGGGAAACACGCTGCTCAAGACAGGAATCGGCGCCGCCCCCTGCGCGCAGGCCATCGCCACCAACCAGACGCACAGCGCCTGACAGAGAATGAACGATCTAATTCGGAAAACAGGGGGCATGGATTTCAATGCGCTATCCAAACTCACAAAATCAACGGGACAGGTCCCCAATTCAGAAGACTACACTAAATCAACTCGGCCACGGGAGCTCCATCTGGCAGCATCGGCATGGGACGCCCCGCACGATTCATTGTGTGGGCCGTCAACGGAATTCCCAAGTGCCGGTAAATCGTTGCCAGCACGTCCATCGGCGAAATCGGAGCCGTCGCGGGAATTTCACCCTTTGACGTCGACTCGCCGATCACCTGACCCATCCGCAACCCACCTCCGGCCACCAGCATGCTCATCAAGGAGGCCCAGTGATCCCGGCCACCGGTGGCGTTCACGCGTGGAGTCCGGCCAAATTCGCCCCACACCACAACCAGCACCTTGCGGTCCAGGCCGCGCTCGTAGAGGTCCCCGATCAAGGCCGACAGCATCTGATCCAGCGGCGGAGCCGACACGTCCAGCCCGCGTGACGGACCGTCCGAACCATCCGCCGGCCGGTGATCGTGGCAAATATTCCGATGCCAGTCCCAGCACAACGAATCGGGAGCCGTATTCAACGTGAGGAACGTCACCCCCGCTTCAACCAGCCGCCGAGCCAGCAATCCCATCTGGCCCCAGCGATGCCGGCCATAGCGGTCCCGCGTCGCCGTCGATTCCTCATTGAGATCAAACGCCCGCCGAGCGGCGCCACTGGTGACCATCTCCAGGGCGATCCGATTCAGCCCGTCCATGCCGTCCATCATCCGCTTTGCATCCGCCTCGCGCGCGTAGCGATCCAGACTCGCCAACAGCGTCCGCCGGTCCTCCACGCGCGCCAAAGTGACATCGTTCGCCAGTTGCAGATTGGACACTGCATCCCTGACCGGTTGCGGTTGAAAGGCCGAATTGTACGGGTTCTGCAGCACGGTAAAGGGCGTGTGTTGATTGCCGAGGTACGACGCCCCCATGATCGTCGCGATCTCGGGGTTGCGCGTCTGCTCCTCAGAAAACAGCACGTACGCGGGCACCTGCGGGTTATTGGCCCCGCGGAACTTGGACGCGATCGCCCCCGACGATGGCAGCGAATCATTCCTACCGGAGACCGCGCGGTGCCCCGTCGACAGATGATGAGCGGCGTCGTAATGACCGTTCGTGGGATGCGAAATCGTGCGGAGGATCGTCGCCCGGTCCAGAATCTGGGCCACAAGTGGGAATTTCTCGCAGATCTGCACCCCCGGATGCACCGTCTGGATCGAGTTGTAAGGCCCCCGGAATTCGATCGGCGCGTTGGGCTTCGGGTCGAACGTCTCAAACTGACTCGGACCGCCCCCCAGCCAGATCTGAATCACGCTGGTATCGAGTGCCGGTCGCTGCGGTGTGTTCTCTGCACCTTGTGCCTGACTTTGCAGCCGCAGGATGTCCGTCAGTGAGAGACCCGCCCCACCCGCCGCCAGACTGACTTGCAGCAGGCGACGTCGAGATGTCTGGTGACCATTCATCAGAAGTCCCTCCATCCTGGAAACTCGGCGTTGGTGCCAATTCGTCACAGCACCACATCAGCAATCGTTGATGAATCTAGTCTAATGGAAGACCCAGACAGATCCTAGTGAAATCGGCCCCCAATCCAAAAACCAGAAACCCCACGTAGGACGGCCTTCCCAGGCCGTCGCCCCGCGCCAGTCATTGAGACCCCACTTACGATTCAAGAGATCCACAGATTACGCAGATGTCGCAGATAAGAATTCAATCTGCGTCATCTGCGAAATCTGTGGATACAAATGCCCCCACCAAGCGTCCTTCAACCACGAATGACACGAAATCACACGAATGTGGAAAGTCGAAGAGCTCGGCCA
>CAMAVF010000281.1 GCA_945861445.1 Planctomicrobium piriforme
CCCGATGGTCAGTGGTACGCGCTGGCTCACGAGGATGGCAATGTGCGGGTCTGGAACATCCACAATCATCAGCCGTGGACCGGCATCCTGCGACATCCCGGGGCGGTCCGGTCCCTGTGCTGGAGTCCTGGTGGCGAACTGCTTGCCACGCACTCGCAAAATGGATTGGTGACCGTCTGGGATATGTCTCCACGCGCGGTCGGCAAGATTTTCTTCCATCCTGATGCGGCCAGTCTGCTCAGCGTCCGGTTCAGTCCGGACGGCCAGCGAGTGGCCGTAGCCGGTGACCGCGGGCAGCCGGTGATCTGGAATCTGCAGACGGGCGAGCGGGTTTTGCAGCCTCGTCCAGATGGTGTGGCCCAGTACGACACCAATATCGTTCTGGGGCCAGCCAGTCGCCATGTGCAGCCGATCGAGACCGCTTCGGCTACCGGGCACCTGCAGCGAATCGAATGGAGTCACGATGGAGCCTGGTTGGTGGCCCTGTCGACTCAGCGTAGCAAGCCGGGGGGACTCGTCGGACCCGTTCTGAAAGTGGATGCGTGGGACTCGCGGCTCGGCTTGCGTCAGCCGTTCTCGCCTGATTCCCATTCACTGCATCCGGCGACTCCGGTCGACGGGTTGCGGCCGTTGCTGACGGCTGACAGCCGGCTGCTGGTGCCGGAAGCGGGCCGGGCAACTTTGTTGAGTGCGGCCGACCTGTCCAAGACTCAGCAGTTGGCAATTTCCAAGCATAGCCACCCAGTGCTGGTGGAGCTTTCGCCCGACTCCGAGTTTGCGGCCGTGCTGGATTCCGAAGGGGTTTTGACGTTGTATCGAACCCCGACCGGGACCGAGGTGCAGCGTTGGCAATTGCCGCCGGGGCAACGGATGGCGGCGCTGACGTTTAATTCTTCCGGCACCCTGCTGGCGGGGGTGGGGGAACTCGGACTGCAGGTCTGGGATACGAAATCGGGCGCACTGCTCACGCCGTCATCAAACGTCGACATGGTGGTGGCCTTGCGGCAGGTCTGTTTCAGCGCGGACGGTCGACACGTGGCGACGATCAGCGAAAACCACGCCTGTCAGATCCGCAACACGTCCACGTGGAACTGGCGTGGCGGCGGTTTTCAGTTGGAAAGTCGCCCGGTGCTCGCCAGATTCAATCCTCGGGACAACACGTTCATTACGGCGACCGAAGCAGGGTTGATTCAAATCTGGGATTGGTCGCGCGGTGAACCGCTGACGCCGCCCCTCCGGCATCCCAGTTCGCTGACGGATGCTCACCTGAGTGCAGACGGCCGCTGCATTGCGGTCGTGGGGGGCACCTGCCTGCGTGTATGGAATCTACCGGAACCCAATTCGCTGGACCCGGAGCAGATCTCGGCCTGGGCGCGAGAAGTCGCCCTGACCGACGTCAACACGGCCGACGGAACACTGGCACCGCTGTTTCCCAACCAGTTTCCAGACCACCGATTTCAGAAGTCTCAGCAACCTGGGAATGAGGTACTTCTGGGCCGCGAATCTCGTTGCCAGTGGCATCTGCATCAAGCGAATCTGGCTCACTTGTTACAGGACGACTCTGCCGAAGAATTTCACATCCGGCACTTGAGCGAATTGAACCCCGATCATCCGGACCTGCCGGGGTTACGGTCGAGAAACAGGCCGTAGCCTGACTCTCCAGAGTCGGGCGTATTTCGCAAATTTGGTGACGTGACGTTAACCAATTCATCGTCTCACTGACGCACCTGTTCCCGTCTTCCAGTCATCCAATACTGCGAAGATGGGTTGGCCCTCAATCCGTGGGATCGTGAACTCAATCTCGACCTGGGGCACGCGCTGCAGGCAATGGGAATCGAAGATGCAGCGGTCTGGTGTTTCCACCGGGCGGCGAAAATGGAATAATGCAAGAGGTTGGCGGATTCTCGCCGCAGGTACTCTCGCTGTGAAGCAAAGTAAGTCTTTCTGAGGAAATACGTTCGCAATGGCCACTCCCCCGCAATCTGATGGCATGGGTGAAGATCGCAAGAAGAAGCTGGCGACTGACTGTTTCAAGCGCGGCACCGAAGCCATGATGAAGCAGAATTGGGAGTATTCCTGCCAGATGTTCAGAACGGCAGTCGATCTGGTGCCGGACAACCAGTTGTATCGGCAGTCTCTGCGCGGCGCGACCGAAAAGCGCTATAACAATAATCAGCAGGGCGCGGCGATGGCCGGCATGAAATTGATGACGACCAAGGCGACCATCAAAAAATGCCGGATGCAGAGCGACTGGAAGTCGATCGCCAAGTTGTGTGAAGACGGACTGGCGATCAATCCCTGGGATCCGCAGTTGAACGCCGATCTGGGCGACGCTCTCACCCATATCGGCTACATAGAACCCGCAGGGAATTGCTACGAACGGGCGGTCAAGGGAGATACGAATAACAAGGACTACTTGCGTCCCCTGGCGAAGAACTACGAAGCCCGGAGCAAGTATGACGAGGCCATCGAGATCTATACCAAGCTGCTGCGTCTGGACAATCTGGATGGCGAAGCCCGGTCGAAGATCACCTCGCTGTCGGCCCAGAAGACGGTCCATCGCGGTGGGTATGAGAACGCTGATGACATCCGCCAGGTGCAGAAGGTCCTCTCTGACAAGATGAATAAGGACTCGGCGGACGGGCCGGGGATGTCGGTCCAGGCCGATCTGGAACGAGCTGTCCGGAAGGAGCCCGGGAACAAAGACAACTACCTCAAGCTGGCAGATTTTCTGCGTCGTGACGGCAACCTGGAGAAAACGGCCGAGGCGCTGGAAAAGGCGCTGGAAGTCTCGGGCGGCGAAGTCAAGATCCGCGAGCAACTGGAAGACGTGCAGCTTGATATCCTGCGCAGGGCGGTGGGCTTCGCCAAGGAAGAACATCACGCTGACAAGGAAGACAAGTTTGTCGAGCGCAAGTTCAAGCAACTCAAAGGTGACTTGTTGCTCCGCGAGATTGAGGTCTATGCGTCCCGCATTGAACGCTACCCGCAGGACATGACGCTCAAATTCGACCTGGCGTTGCTCTATCTGCAGGACAAGCGCCACGAGTTGGCGATCCCTTTATTGCAGAAATCGCGTGGTGACGCGCGGCGTAAGGTCGAATCGTTGATCAATCTGGGCAAATGCTTCATCTATGCGAAGCAATATCCGTTGGCCCGCCGCCAGTTTGAAACGGCCGTTCCGGAATGCAAGCCCGATGACAATCAGGAAAGCTTCCTGGATTTGCATTACTATCTGGGCCGTGTCTGCGAAGAACTCAAGGACGTCAAAGCGGCCATCAACCACTATCAGACGGTGCTGGAGTACGACTACGACTACAAAGACAACCGCGAGCGACTAGCCCGACTGGAAGGCGGCGAAGAGCCGGCGTAGCCAAAAAAGCCCGACAGGGCCGGCGACGCTGGTTTTCATAGGTCTCATAAGTCCCATCCGTCCCATCAAATTCATGGGACTTATGGGACGGATGGGACTTATGAGCTTGGCAAAGGGACGACCGACAATGTTCTTGGATTAGAACCGAATCCCGGTGCGGATCATCCAGCCGTCGTTGATGTCGAAGTCGGGGTGCTTGCCGGCAAAATCGACGTGCCGGTCGAAGACCCAGCCACCTTCGATGAACGATGAGACAAATCCATTGTCCGAACGCAATCCGATCAACGCCCGGTAGTCGCGCAATTCGACCTGGTCCCCGCTGTTGAGCGTGCTCAGACCCACCTGGTAGGCTTCGATATTCAACTCGGCCGAACCGTACAGCCAGGTGCCGCCGTAGCCCCAATCGCCCAGGAACACGCTGATGCGCGACTTGGGATACATGATCCGCAGTTCCCATTGCTCGTCAGGGGTCCACACCACACCGGCATAGGGAATGATGCGATCTTTCACGCGATCCCAATAGCCCACGCCGCCGACCAGCATCAACGTCGGATCGGGTTTAAAGAACAGCATGGCGCGGCCGTCAAACAGCCAGGCGCTGCTGTTGAGCTGCTTGTCAAAGTCGGTGGCTAGTTGGGGCGTAAAGCCCAACTGGAAGCCCCACGGACCGGGTCCCTGCGCTCCCAATTCGATATCCGACGCAAAACGATAAGCATGTCCGGGCAGCGGAATGCCGTTCGGACCGGACCAGCCGCGGTAGTTAAACTCCGGCTTCCAGGAAAAGATGGCTCCTGAAGGGAGGATGTTCGAATTCCGCCATTGAAGATTAGTTTCAATCACGCTGAAGTCGCCGGTGATCCCATTGTTATCTGTTCCCGCCGGTAAGATGTAGCCGAGTTCCTGATTGGAGACCGTGTGCAGCCGGTACGGTTGCTGCCCCAGAATTCCAAACTGGAAGTCCCGCGAATATGGGTCGTAGTATTCCAATCCGGCCGGCGTCGCCGTGGTGGCCAGCGGATCGTAGCCCCCGGCGCCGTTGCCCAGAAAGGGATCGTACGGCATGGCCGGCTGATAGGGTTGCCCCAGGGCCGGACCGTTGACGATGCCCTGATTGGGATCGCCTTGAACATAAGTTTGCGCCTCGGATGAGGATTGCGTCTGCGGAGCGGAATCGTAGGCGGGCGCATCAGCACTCTGGCCGCGAATGACTTGCCGATCCTCGGACGGACCGGAGAACCGGAACCGGGGCGAAATCCAATCGCTGACCGGTCCCTCGCTGCCCACATCGGACAGCGCGGCCGAGTAACCGGCGGAAACCGGCGTGGTCGCCGGCCGGACGTCAGTGGTTGGTGCTGCGAAGCCGAGGCTGGCCGTCAGTAGGTACAGTAATGATGTATTCACGAGGAAGACCTGTTTTCTTGCGGGGTCTGGCAACAGATCACAAGGGAAATAGCAGATCGGATTGAGAGACGTCGCGGGTTGCTCGCAGCCTGGGTGGCGGCGGGCAGTGAATGGACATCAAAGCCTGAAATTCGACATGCTAGACGACTTGGATGATGGTACTGACTGGACTGCGAGGACCGCTGGGACGGATCCCGGGGCTTGTGGGTCAGCCCGGCGGGGATTCTCCACATGTCAGAAAACCCGTCAACTTCAAATTTCGGTCAAAGTTGCCGGTGGCCTCAGGTTTTGTAAAAAATTCCATGATCGCGACAGCTCAAATCCGCAGAAATGACAAGAAACGGGCCAGTTCGTTGCATTCGTCCTGCAAGTCAGGAACAATTTGAGTTAGGCTTGTCTGATCAATCTGTCGTCGTCAATGATACCTTTTCTGGGAAGCGGACTGGCTGTGTGCCGTTCGCTCTCACCGCAGATTACGTTTGGGAATTCACGGTATGCAAAACCGCTCCATCGGCCCCTTTGAGCTTGAAGATCAGCTCGGTGCCGGGGGCATGGGTGTCGTATACCGCGCCAAATACACCAAGACGGGCCAGCGAGTCGCCCTGAAGGTGCTGTCCCCGGGACTGCAGGAAGATGAGAAGCTGATCGCGCGGTTCACCCGCGAACTCGAGATCCTCAAGAAGCTTAAGCATCCGAACATCGTCCAGTGCTACGGCGGCGGTCGACTCGGTGCTCAGCGGTTCTACGCGATGGAACTGGTGGAAGGGGGCTCGCTGTCGGAACTGCTCAAGAAAAAAGGCAAATTCGATTGGCAGCAGGTGATCGAATACGGCATCCAGATCTGTGCCGCCTTGGAGCACGCTCACGAGAATGGCGTGGTCCACCGCGATTTGAAACCCGCCAACCTGATGCTCGACAAATCGGGCCGGATCAAGCTGGCCGACTTTGGTTTGGCACGCATCAGCGACGCGACAGCCCTGACGGCGGCCGGCAAGACCCTCGGCACGTTTGCCTACATGGCTCCCGAACAGATCAGCGGTAGTTCGCCCATCACCGCCAAGACCGATCTGTATGCGTTCGGGGTGGTCCTATTCGAATTGGTGACGGGAAAGACACCGTTCCAGACCGAGACCACCGCCGAACTGTTGATGCAGCATCTCACCAAGAAGCCACCGCGCGTCTGCACGGAGGTCCTGGATTGCCCGATCTGGCTGGAGAAGGTAATCCTGAATTTGATGGAGAAAGAGCCAGACAAGCGGCCGCGCGACGCGTTGGCCGTGGAGCAGGCCCTGCGTGAGGTGAACGAAAAGGTCGCTCACAATGTCAGCGTGGCCGAGCACAACGTGACGGGTGAGCCAACCGGAATTGCGGTTTCCACCACGGGCGAAGCTGATATCGCCAAGAACCTGCTCAAACGCAAAAAGAAGAAGAAGGCCGACAGCTCACCGATCTATGAGAAGACCTGGTTCCTGGCGACGTGCCTGGCAGTCGTTGTGGGATTTGTGGCGTTTCTGATGTGGCCCAAGAGCGAGGACCGCCTGTTCGCCCTGGCCCAGGAAAAGATGAAGTCCGAAAAAGTAGAGGATCGGGAGTATGCGAAGACCGAGTATCTTGACGAACTGATCCGGCGATTTCCTGACGGCAAGCACGCTGCGGAAGCCAAGAAGTTTGTCGAAGATGTCGAGACGGACCGGGTCGAGAAGTTGTTGATGGTGAAGATTGAAAAAGGTCGCGATTTGAAAGATGAAGTCGAGCTGTTGTTTAAAAAGGCCTACGACTACGAACAGTTCGGTGATCGCGTGACGGCCCTGGAGCAGTACAACAGCCTGGTGACTGTCTTCAATGGTCAGGAGAAAGCCGCGCCTGTCCGTAATCTAGCCCGCCGCCGCGCAGTCCAATTGGAGAAGTCCGGAGGTCAGTCCGCATCGGAACGTTTGCAACTGCTCACCAATACCCTGAAAAAAGCCGATCAATTGGATCTCAATGGCCAGGCCCTGGACGCGAAAAACATTTGGCGCAGCCTGAAATCTCTGTACCGCGACAATCAAGAACTGCAACGGTTCGTCAATTACGCCGACGCTCGCGAGTCTGGCAAGTCAAAAGAGGAAGCCTTGGAACTCCTGAAAGGCAACGCGCCGGAATCGACCGCCCCCGAGCCAGATGCGAATCCCGATTCCAATAAAGAGCCAGAAGTTGAGGCCGGTCAGCAATTGCCTCAGAATTGACGTTTCGACTTGACGGGAGGGTGAGGCTCCTGCCGAACCGCTTGGTCTGTCGAGCCGAACAGACATTCGCGGCTCGGCAGGAGCCTCGCCCTCCCAGCGATTCGAATTTGAAAAACCTCTCTATCGTCGTTAGAAGCCACACGTGCAGATCGCGATATTAGGAAGTCCTGACAGTTGGTATGCTCGTGATCTGGGCCGCGCCATGACCGACCGCGGCCATGTGTCGAGTCTCGTTCCATTCGAACGCCTGGCCACTGCAGTGGCTCTGCCGCAACTGCCGCCGGTCAGTGGCAGCGGGGTCGATCTGACCCACTGCGATGCCGTCATCGTCCGCACCATGCCGCCCGGTTCGTTGGAACAAGTCGTCTTCCGCATGGACGCGTTGGTCCGTCTGCAAGCCGCGGGGATCCAGGTTTTAAACCCTCCCAAGGCGATCGAATGTGCGGTCGATAAGTATCTCACCACTGCCCGCCTGGCCGAGGCCGGTCTGCCAGTCCCGGAGACCGTGGTCTGCGAAACGGCCGCGTATGCGATGGAGGTGTTCGCAGCCCTGGGGGGCGACGTCGTGATCAAGCCGATATTTGGCTCGGAAGGGCGCGGCATCGTGCGGGTCAGTGATCCTGATCTGGCACTGCGGACGTTTCGCACAATTGAACGGACGCAGTCGGTTCTGTATCTGCAGCGGTTCGTGGACCATCCGGGGTGCGATCTGCGCGTCATGGTTTTAAATGGTCGTATCCTGGGCGGGATGCAACGTTGCTGCCCGGATGATTTCCGCGTCAACGTGTCCCGCAGCGGCCACGCCCGGCAGATCACCCTGACTTCAGAACAGGAAGAATGGGCGATTCGCTCGGCCCAGGCCGTCGGCGCACCCCTGGCGGGAATCGATTTGCTAACCGATCGTGAAGGCCGCAGCTACGTCATCGAAGTCAACGGAGTCCCCGGCTGGCAAGCCTTTCGCCGCGTGACAGGCTGCGACGTCGCCACGGAAGTCATTCGACATTTGGAGAACCACAGAGGAAGAGAATGACTAATGTCTAATGACTAATGTCTAAAAGTCCCAATGACAAAGGCCCCATTCGTAATTGGGACTTGGTCATTCAGTCGTCATTCGGATTTCGTCATTCGTCATTCTCATCCCAGCGTGTTCTCTGCCAACGACCATGCTATGATAAGTCAACTTCAATCAACCGATCCGTTTGCGCTAGGGGGTTTTGGGCTGTGACCCGGGCGACATTGCTGGTCATTCAGGGGGTAGAACCGGGACTTCGCTTCGAAGTCGGTGACGCTCCTGTCGGGTTGGGGCGAGGTCCTCAAAATGAGGTGCGGTTACTGGATACCGAAGCCTCTCGTACCCACGCGCGAATTCAAACCCGCGACGGCCACTTTACGCTCAGCGATCTGGGGAGTTCCAACGGCACATTCGTGAATGGCCGAGCCATCCGGGTTCACGTCTTGCTCGACGGCGATCAAGTGCAGATCGGCCGCAGCGTGTTGTTGTTCTCGCTGGTCCGCGAGGTCGTGCCCGCGGCCGACATTTCGCACAACGTCATGCTGACCGGCCAGCATGATCCCAACGATCAGTCGAATATCATCGGCGAAGGGGTCGCGCCCGATGGCAGCGAATTGCACATCAAGGGGCCGGTCACACAGCAGGAGGCACTGGCCCAGACGCTCGCCAACTTGCAGGTGTTGTATCGCATTTCAGAAGAGGCCGTGCGCCCTGCCATTCCCATTTCCGAAATGTTGCAACGGATTTTGGATCTGACGTTGCAGGCGGTGGGGGCCGATCGCGGTTGCATGCTGTTGCGCGATCCGCTGACGGGTGAGATGCTGCCGCGGGTCTTCAGTCCGACCCTGGTGGCCGAAGGCGTCAGACCGATGCCTGTGTCCCGGACGATCGTCGAATACGTACTGCGGAATCGACAAGGCGTGCGGACATCTGATGCGAAGGCGGACACCCGCTTTTCGCCCGGTCAAAGTATCCTGCAGGGGGGGATCCGCGAAGCTATCTGCGTCCCGATGCAGGGACGCTACGAACTGACGGGCGTCATCTATGTTGATATCACCACGGCTCCCGAACAGGTAATTTTGCAGGGAGGCGTCAATCATCGGTTCAACGAGGACTTGTTGCGGTTGATGGTGGCCATTGGACGCCAGGCGGCCCTGGCGGTTGAAGATCAGAGGTATCAGCAAGCCCTGGTGAAGGCCGAACGCCCGGGAGCGATGGGCCAGACCATCGCGACACTCAGCCATCACATCAAAAACATCCTGCAGGGAGTCCGCGGCGGCAGCTACCTGATTGACATGGGATTGCGGGACCACAACGAAGAGATCGTCCGCAAGGGTTGGCATATCGTCGAAAAGAATCAGAACAAGATCTACAACCTCGTGATGGACATGCTGACGTTCAGCAAGGAGCGTCAGCCGGTGCCGCAACTGGCCTCGGTCAATGACACGGTGGACGACATCCTGGAGTTGATGCAGGCCCGCGCCGACGAAAATCAAACCGAGTTGGCCAGCCAGCTCGACGCCGATATGCCCCAGACCATGTTCGACACTGAGGGGTTGAATCGAGCGATTCTCAATATCGTGGCCAATGCTTTGGATGCCGTGGAAGGCCAGGCGGGGGCGAAAGTCACTGTGGAAACCGGTCACGATCCGACCGCGAAACTGGTCTACGTGATCGTCACGGACAATGGCCCGGGAATTCCTCCCGCACAACTTCCCAAGCTGTTCAACATTTTCGAATCGACCAAGGGATCCCGCGGTACAGGACTGGGCCTGGCGGT
>CAMAVF010000282.1 GCA_945861445.1 Planctomicrobium piriforme
CTATCCCATTTCCACCGGGCCCCTTGAAGGAACCAACAATAAAATCAAACTCATGCAACGACGCGCTTATGGCTATCGCGATCTTAACTTCTTGACGCTCAAGATCCTTGGCGCACACAAGTCTCAACACGCATTAGTCGGATGAACCCTATTGTTGCAGAACGCCAATGTGGATGCGTCAGCTCTGCGGTTGGTGGCGTTTGGACAGCGTTTGTTTCGCGGGCGGTTCATGGACGGCATGCAGTGGTATGATTCACTGCTCGACCAGGTGCTGCTGAAAACAGCGGCGGCGACCGGCGGTCAATGGTTCTGTGAACTCGGCTGCGGGTTTGGACGGCATCTCGCCCGTCTGGGAGACGCCGGATATGGCGGAGAATATACAAGTACGGGAATACAACTGGGCCGTCAGTTGGGCATCGATGTCCAAGCCTTCGACTTTTATGATCAGAATTCCTACGCGATGATTCGTCCACGGTCGGTCGTCTTTACGTGTGCAGCGATCGAACAGCTGCCCTCCGCAGACGCGGTTTTTGAAGGTCTACGCAGTCAGAAGCAGAATGTCGTAGCTGTAGTCCATCTGGAACAAACGTATCTAAAGCATCGCCGATTCACCCGACTTGGACATTTGCAGAACACCTACATCGAACGCGCCGACTACAACCGCGATCTCAATGTGCTGCTGCAGAATCAACCGGACATCGAATTGTTGACCGTCGATTACGACATCATTGGCTTGAATCCGTTGAATCCACATAGTCTTTTTGTCTGGAAGTTTCGGATGTGAGTCTAACGGTCACGCCCACCGCTGCAGCATCGGTTTCCCCCCGGCAAAAAGGCGGCTCAAGTTCCCGCTCAACCAGGCGATGCAGCTCCGGACAGGGTGGCCACGGTGCTGAAGTGGGCACCCATTTATCTGCATGCGGTCCGTTCCGTCGCGCACAGTCCCGACGGGGCCTGGCTGGCGGCGGGATGTGGTGCCGCACGGTGTGTCTGTGAGTCGATGGGTAACTGAATCTCCGTTGGCATCGGACCATCCGCCCGGCGGCAACCGGGATGAATTGAAACGGCCGCCGGACTGACTGCTTTCGGGGATACTTTCAGGTTACATCCAAGCGATAGAGAGGCTTCAGGCCAGAATCTCCTTCACGACTTTTCCGGCCACGTCTGTCAGGCGGTAGTCTCGGCCACTATGGCGATAGGTCAGGCGTTCGTGGTCGATGCCCAGCAGATGCAAGATCGTGGCCTGGAAGTCGTGGACGTGGACCGGGGCTTCCACGCAATTGTAGCCGAAGTCGTCAGTCGCTCCGTGAATGTGCCCCGCCTTGATGCCACCCCCCGCCATCCAGATCGTGAACGCCGTGGGATGATGATCGCGCCCTTCTTTACCCGCCGTGCTACCGCGTCGCACCTCGCCCATCGGCGTGCGGCCGAATTCGCCGGCCCAGATGACCAAGGTGTCATCGAGCAAACCGCGTTGCTTGAGATCCTTAATCAATGCACCGGCACCCTGGTCGGTCATGGCACAGTTGTTCTCAATGCGACCGTTCAGATCGCTGTGATGATCCCAGGTACTGTGGAGCAGATGGACGAAACGGACGCCACGCTCGACCATCCGCCGGGCCAGCAGGCAATTGGTCCCAAACGCGCGCGTCTTGTCGGCGTCCAAACCATACATCGCCCGCGTTTCGGCAGTCTCCTTACCAAAGTCGAGCATCTCCGGCGCTGCGCTCTGCATGCGGAAGGCCATTTCATACGATGCAATCCGCGAGGCGATCTCGGGGTCACCGGTCACTTGCTGACGAATCTGGTTCAAGTCTCGCAGGGCATCCAGACGCGCCCGCTGCGTGGCGGCACTGATGCCGAGCGGACGGTTCAGGTGCAGGATGGGATCTCCCGCGTTGCGAAACGAGACCCCACGATATGTGGAGGGCATGAATCCGCTGCCCCACAACGAACTCCCGGCACCTTCCAGACCGTGGCCGTCATCAGAAATCAGCACCATGTAGCCGGGCATATTCTGATCGGCACTTCCCAGGCCGTAATTCACCCACGAGCCCATGCTGGGATTTCCAAACAAGGGCGTACCACAGTGCATCAGCAACTGCGCCGGGTCATGGTTGCTCTGTTCGCAATGCATCGAGCGAATGACGCACAGATCATCCGCCACCGCTGCGGTATGCGGCAGCAGTTCTGAGAATTCGATGCCGCTTTTGCCATACCGTTGGAACTTGCGGGGGCTGGCCATCACCGTTTCCAGCACGCCCCCCGTGGCGCTCTTTTTAGCCTGAACGAGAGACGCCGGCATCGGCTGCCCATGCAAGGGAGTCATCTTGGGCTTGGGATCGAACAGGTCGAGATGCGACGGTCCTCCCATCATGAACAGGAAGATGACGTTCTTGGCGCGCGGTGCAAAATGAGGTTGTGGTTCACCGGCGATGCCGTCGCGAGCCAGCATCTGCGATAAGGCCATCGCACCGAAGCCGTATGAACTGTTCGCGAGCAGGTCGCGGCGGGAAAGGAGATTACTGATCATAAGATTACTCGCGGTTAATGAATTCATCGAGATTCAGCAGTACGCTGGCAAGTGCAATCCAGGCGGGGTCAGTGCCGGCTGCAGCCTGTTGCGATAATTCCCGTGCTGATTCTGGATCGGCGGAAAATAGTGTGCGTTGTTGTTGCAGATAGACCAGCAGTCGCCGGGCTTCATCAGGCTTCGGCTGCCGCGAAAGAACAAGCTGAAATGCATGGTTGAGCCGCTTCTCATCGTTCACACGAACCTCGCGGATGACGCGTGCCGCCAACGCTTGGGCGGTCTCCAGGAAGACCGGGTCATTGAGCAGATTGAGGGCCTGCAGAGGGGTATTGGAGCGCTCGCGCCGGGTGCAACTGCGGCTGGCGTCGGGCAGATCAAATGTGACGAATTGAGCGAACGGCGACGTCCGTTGCAAGAAGGTGTAGATGCCCCGTCGATAACGGTCCGCACCGGGGCTGGCCACCCACTGGTTGCTGTAGCCTTCCTTCGACACACTGGCGGGTTGCGGTGGTTTGACAGGGGCGCCGCCCACGTTACGGTTCAATAATCCACTGACTGCCAGTGCCGCGTCACGCACACTTTCGCCCGACAAGCGGAGTCGTGTCTGGTGTGCGATCAGCCTGTTCTGAGGATCGCGATTTGCAAGTTCAGGCCGTGCGGCTGATGACTGACGATAGGTTTGAGAGAGGACCATTTGACGCAAGATGGCCTTCACGCTCCAAGCTTCGCGGATCAGCTCGAGGGCCAACCAGTCGAGCAGTTCGGGATGCGTGGGGCGATCTCCCCGTACGCCGAAATTCTCTGATGTCCCGACAATACCCCGTCCAAACAATTCCTGCCACAGGCGATTCACCGCCACGGGGGCGGTCAAGGGGTGATCCGGTGAGACCAACCAGCGAGCAAGAGACAGCCGATCCGCATCACCACTGACCTTCAGGGGAGGCAAAGCGGCGGGCGTTCCGGGATGCACCAAATCGCCTGGCTTCAAGTATTCGCCTCGCAAAAAGACATGAGTCGTGCGTGCCGTGGGATAGGTCATCATCCCGGGTGCTCGCGTCACTGCGGGAAGCTGTTTGGTCAGGGCATCCAGTTTGGTGCTGAGTTCATTCAGCTTCAATTCGGCTAACTTGGTTGTATAGGCCGGAGGCGGGCTTCTTAAAAAATAATCCAGCAGTCGTTCCTTCTGATCCTGCGTCCGCTGCTCAACCGGCGTCTTAATGATATTGAGTCCCTCGAGCTGCCCTTCACCCAGATTCTGCCCCCATTGCAAACCCAGCAGCTCGAGTGTGCGATCCCAGGAGAAATCCTCGTTGGGGTGTGACTCGGTATGCAAAATCTTCTTTTCCCATTCGGCCTGCAGTTCGGCAATCTTGTCAGCCAATGGTGCCAGCAGTTCGGCTCGCTTGCGGTCGTATTCCGGTCTCGCGGCTTCGTATGCTTCGCGTTCACCAGGCAGGGGAGCATTCAGATTCGCTTCGTCGGCGTTATTGAAGAAGGCATACAGTTGATAGAACTCAACATGCGAAATGGCATCGAACTTGTGATCATGGCATTGGGCACAACCCGTCGTCAGTGCGAGCCAAGTGGTGCCGAAGGTTGCCGCTCGGTCGAGCACCTGATTCACGCGATACTCTTCCAGGTCGGCACCCCCCTCGCGGTTGCTCAACGTGTTCCGCAGAAAGCCGGTTCCCATGCGCTGCGAAATCGTCGCGTTCGGTAACAAATCTCCCGCGAGTTGCTCGACGGTGAACTGGTCGAACGGCAGGTCCCGATTAAAGGCATCGACCACCCATTGCCGATACCGCCAGGCCACAGGCCGCAGGAAATCCTGCAGGTAGCCGTCGCTATCACCATAGTGGGCCAGATCCAGCCACCAGCGTGCCCAGCGCTCGCCGTAGTGTTCAGAGGCCAGTAAACGATCGACCACACGCTCGTAGGCGTCGGGCCGCGTGTCACTCAGAAACGCATCCAATTCCAGGTACGTCGGCGGCAAACCCGTCAAATCGAAGCTGACACGCCGAATCAACGTCGCTCGATCGGCTTCCGGCGCCGGGGCAATCGATTCCTTCGCCAGTCGTGCGCGAACAAATCGATCGATGGGCTGATCGCTGCCGGGAACGAGCGGCGGTTCGACGCGTTGAGGAGCAATATAAGCCCAGTGCGGTTCATACTTCGCCCCTTCCTGAATCCAGCGTTTCAACGTCTCCTTCTGTTCCGCACCAAGTGCCTTGCCCATTTGTGGCGGGGGCATGACTTCATTGGGATCCGACGACATAATTCGCAGGACCAGCTCACTGTCATCAGGCTTGCCGGGAACAATGGCCTGCGATCCCGATTCGAGTTTTTCAGTGGCGCCAGCCGCCGAATCGAGGCGCAGACCCGCTTTGCGATGCCCCTTGTCAAATCCGTGACAGACAAAGCAATGCTCAGCCAGGATCGGTTGCACATCGCGATTGTAACGCACGGGATCCGCCGCGTTCGCGGCAGACACACTAATTATAGTGACACAGCACGCCAGGGCGAGGACCTTCATTGAATTCATCGGCATAATCATTTCACGGATTCCTTTCTCGCGCGTGTTGCCCGGGAGCGCGAGGTGGGCGGAGCCAGTTGTTGTGCGCCAGAGGCTTCAGTCCACACGGGCGGGGAGGTCGAACCGTTCGTCAAGGCGCGCCAGGTGGCAACCGACAGGTGTTCGGCGGCGGCATCCAGATCGAGCGTCAGTCGACCGACAAGCCAGTGCCGGGCCAGATGCGTGGCAGCGCCGAACAATAATGAGGCATACAGTTCGCTCGGAAGCGGAATGATCTCGGCCCGTTCGGCAAACGGACGCAACCAGTGCTCCAGGTCTTCCCGGGTGCGACGGTTGACTTCATCAATGGAAGCGGCATCTTCAACCGAGACATCGGCCGTGGCGACCCGGAGCAGATACAACGCCCAGTCACGATGTTCAGCGACCCAGCGGAAGTAACTGGTGAGGATTCCATGAATTCCCTCTTGTAATCCGGCACGTGAGGTCATGGCATTGCGGAACACCACAGCCAGTTCTTCCATCCCCTCGACATACAACGCGACCGCGATTGCCTGCTTGCTGCCGAAATGATGGTAGATGCTGCCGGAACTGGCCCCCGAGGCCTCGCGAATCTGTTCGATCGTCGCCGCCCCGAAGCCATGCCGCATGAAGCAGCGCAACGAGGCATCCAGAATGTCCCGCCGCCGCTTCGAGCTGCTTTTGCGTTGAGGACTGAGTTCCATAGTTTCCTGATAAATCTGCCGGAACAGCATCAACAGCATTCTGAAATCACGCACTTCAGACCAGGAGTTGACAATCTAGAATAGCATTCTAGAACGACATCCTAGTCGACCATCCGACGGATTGCAACCGCTCACGGTGTCTGCCCCCGCCGGACCGACACTTCCAACTGGCCGTTCCCTGCGCTCCTTGATCTGTTTGTCATTTGTCATTGGATATTTGTCATTGGATATTTGTCATTGGATATTGGTCATTGGATATTGGTCATTGGATATTGGTCATTGATTCGACATTCGGATTTCGTTTGCGACAGACACAGCGAGAATCCATAAAGTAATTGCGAGTAACAAACTGGTCAGGCGAGCCGGACGGCGTAAGCCCCCGGATTCTTCAGCCGCGAACGGAGCCTGTAGTGTTGCTTGCGGAATCCCGGGGCTTACGCCGCCGGGCTCGCCTACTTTCCATTTCTGAGCATTCACTCAACAACTCGCGAATTCTTTGATGTCAGTGACCTCCAGTTCAGATACTCCATTAGTAATCGAAAGCCATGGGAGTGAGGGGAAGAATGGGATTGATGATTTTCATGATTCACCTTTATCCCATCAATTCCATTGGATAATTGCTCGACTCTGGAGAGCCAGGCGACATTGCGATCACGGCAGACGCACCCAGACCTTGACGAAATCGTTCGCTTCCAGCGGCATTGTCCAAGCGATCTTGCCGGGTTCGGGTTGCTCGAACGTGATGTTTCCGTGACGTACTGATTCCACTCGTTCCACGGTTTGGGTGGTGTTGAGTTGTAGACTGAGGCGGGTGATGGGACGCAGGGTCTGGTTGGCGAGCGCGATCAGCGTTCCCTGGCTGCAGGGGAGTGCTACCGCGTCAACTAGCGGCGTGTTGCAGAACAGTGGCGGTTTGAGCTTCGCTTCACGGACTGGGGTCAGCAGCAATTCACGGATCCCCGCGGGATAGTTCCACGGATTGTAAGACCGCTCGAAAAGTTCGCGGTCGGTGCCCGGTGCTGCTGGCTGCTGTTCCTTCTTCGCGGTGAGAGCGGCCGTGGCGTTGGTGGCTGTGGGTTGATCGGGATTGCTCGTTGCGAGTTGCTCGGCGGCGAGTTTCGCGGCGTGAAGTTCGTCTGCCACTTGTTGCTCGATCGGTAGACGAGACTTCAGCGCGGACTTGATGTACGACAAGGCGGGCAGGAACCCCAGCGTGATGACTTTTCCCTGACCTGCTTTCCCACTGACGACGGCTGGTTTGCCGTTGCTGAACTTTGCCAGGACCGTGCTCCCTTCGCGGGCGGTCAGGGCCTGCTTGACGGACAACACTTCCAGCTTCTGGTCGTTCCAGGTGACGGTCTCGCCGGGTGCAAGATGATATAAGGTCCTGCCCGTGTAGAGATAGGGGCCGAAGGCGTCGACGGCATCCCGCGTGGCGGGGAGCAGGCTGGTGAGCGTGTCCAACGGCCGGTCAAACTCGTCGCGTTCTGCCGCCCCGGCCGTCAGCCACAGCGTGCCACCCGCCTCGACCCACGCCCGCAGCTTGGTGGCGGCTGCCCGGGTGATGTTGGGCCCCGACAGATAACAGACCTTGTATTGATCCAGTCCGCCAGTGGCGACTTCACGTTCCGGGATAATATCAACGGGTGTCTGAGAATGGACGAGCGCCAGCCAGGTATGCATGCGGTCGAAGCCCTGCGCCAGATTGGTCCACATCGTCCAGATATCGGAAGCAGAACTATACAGCACCGCGACCTCGGCCCGCGCGGGTTTGGCCGTTAACAGCCAGTCTTCGGCGGCCCCGATTTCGCGGCTGATCTCGGCATTGGCGGCCCACGTTTCTGGTTTCGCCTGCCAGAGATTCGTGTTCCAGGTGGGCCCCCCTTCATGGCTGCCCCATTTGACCCCGTAAGAAAAGTTCATCCAGATCCGGACACCTCGAGCCGTCTCGCTGGTGGCTTTGGTTTTGATGTCCCAGGGCTTACGATTCGCGTGGGCAATCAGGTAGTGGCCGATCGTCTGACCGCGGCGCCGTGCGGCCGCCTGCATCAAGGCGACGTTGTACGCCGCACATTCGTAGGTGGAAGCATTGTTGGACCAGTCTTCGCCCCAGATCCCATTTTGCCCGTCGTCATCCAGGAGTTCGAAATAATCGACCCCCTGACTGCAGAAATTGGCTTGATAGACAGCTCCGTCGCTGAAGTTCACTAATGTCGGAAAGGTCCGGCCATAAGCGGCTTCGATGATTTTTCGCTGAGTTACTAGAAAATCTCCCAACGCACGTGTCCGAAACAGTTGCGTGTAATAGTGCAGCGCGGGCCGTTTGTCGCGATCGGTCTCGACGACGGGCCGGACCTCGTCCCAGCTTGCCACCAGCAGATCTTTCGGTTCAAGACCCTTCTTACGGAGCCATGCCTGAAACTGTTCGTTGTAGCCTTTGTCTTGAGCGGCGAACGCGGCCGACTGGCCTTGTGGTTCGTCCATCAACATGCACACCGCAAAATCTTCGACCTTGTGGCCCGACTTGCGAAATTGCTCGACATCATGCTTTACCTGGTCTCGCATGCGTTCGACGTCGGGGCGGCACAGGGAGTTCTCGTGCATGAACCACAGACCTCCCAGTATCCGTTCGTGGCCGCCGTTAAAACCGAAGTTATCGAGAGTCTGCTGTTCGCGTCGCGTGACGGCCGCATCCACCGGCAGTTCGTAGCCACCGATATTGGCCGAGACGAGATACGGGATCTTTACCGGTCTGCGGCCGTGAGTGGGCCAGGGGAAAGCATCGGCGATCTTGCCGGTCTCTTCGGCAAATTCCAGATCGCGTTTTAACAAGGCCACGTTGCGCGGCGACTCCAGGTCGGGCGGAACGATGATTACAACACCGTTGGGTGTTGCGGCGATGTCGAACGTCTTGACCACTTTCACCGGTTGATCGGCACGGGCAGCATGTCCAAATTCCAGCTTGGCGCGTAGAGTGGTTGCCTTCTCGCGGTAGGAATGGCGAACTGACAGGTTCAACGCCACACCCGAATCCTGATAGACGACCGGAGTCAGATTGCACCACGGGGTGGTGTCCCCCGATTTCAGCATTTGATCATCGGGCGGTTGCAGAGCCTCCAGGAGTCCGTTTTTGCCGAACGCGTAATGGCCGTACCAAGGCGAGCGATAGTGGTCTGCAAACAAGTGCAAATAGACCGGCCGATCGTAACCGTCACCGAGCGTCACGCGGACGAATGTTTGCGGCCCATACGGCACATGATCCGGGACCAACTTGTCATCTTTCGTCAGCAGCAGGCAGTCGACATGCCGCACATAGCCGACACAGTTCTTCTGCTCATGCTTGGTCAGCGACAGGGTGATCTCTCCGCGTGGCAGGTCGGCGTCGAACGATTTCCACGTGTAGTTCCAGTCTTCGACCTTGGGATCAGGCTGGAGGTCAAAGGTCTGAGCGGCGACTACTTTGCCTGCCGCGGTCGCCGTCACGCGAAACGGACCGCGCCAGGTATTCACCTGGATGTACCGAACCCAGATTTTGTATTTGCCGGGCTCGGCCACCGCCACCACCTTCGTGGCGACAGCATCGGCAGGCCCATCCGCACCCCACAGCGATTTCAAGCGAGACGCCCGCTGCGACTGATCGTTGCTCTTCGCGACCCAGCCGGGCGATGATGGCGCAAACGTCTCCGCTTCCACAAAAATCGTCTCCGCCCGCAGCGTTCCGACGCCCGAGGCGCAAAGCAACATCCAACTGACGACGTTGGCGATAGAAATAACGGACCGAGTATTCCGCATGTGGCCGATTCTCCTGCGATGTCAGAGCCCGAGTTCCCGGTGGGGCAATTGCGCCGGAAGACAGATCCCCCAGCGAACTCGCCGATGCTGCACGGTAACCGCCACGGTGGACAATTTCCACAATAGGTTCGAGCGGCGGCTTCTAGTTGCGCGTTTGAAAAGGGAGGGCGAGGCTCCCGCCGAGCCTAGTACGACCGCAGGTCGG
>CAMAVF010000283.1 GCA_945861445.1 Planctomicrobium piriforme
CCGCTCCGTGAACTCCAAAATCCGTTGTCGCATGCGGTCTTCCATGACCTAGCCTCCACACCTTACCCCAATTCCAGAAATATCGACCATTTCCCCCGCCGATGAAGGGTACACTTTTTATGCCAATTGCAATATGGGGAATGCACCCAGAGCTGCGACACCTGAAGTTTGCGCCTTGCCAGCGTCGCTGCCAGCCGCTACCCTGCTGATTCTTGAGCAATTGACCTGTTATGGAGCCGTGGGTCAGTTCTGTCATAACCGCCGTGATACTGGCGTGTTGCGACGCGAGATGGTTCCCAGGACGGTCTCTGTTTGGCTTCCGCCTGGAGCGACCGACACTGCTTATTCCCGGTTTTGGATCTGGGGATTGAGGTGGAGTCGGTTCCGAGGCCGGCGCGAAAGCGTTTCACCCTGAGTCGAAAAGTACGGCGACGGTTTGATGCAGGCTCATAACCCGGATCACAAGCGAATCGTCATTACCGGCATCGGTTTGACGTCTCCCAACGGCAACAACTTGGCCGAATTTCGGGCCAATCTGTTGGAAGGCCGATCGGGTGTCGTGCCGTTCCAAACCCGCTATATGGGCGACGTACTGGCCGGCGTCTGCAACTTCGACGAACTGCGTTACCAGAAACGCAAGGAAGTCCGCCGCGGGACTCGTGCCGGTTCGATTTCCATCTACTGTGCCCGTGAAGCCATTCAGAATTCGGGGCTCGACTGGGCTCAGGTGCCCAAAGATCGCGTGGGCGTGTACCTGGGAATTACGGAACACGGGAACGTCGAGACCGAGAACGAAATCTTCGAGATTTCCAAGTTCAATTACGATACCAAGGTCTGGTCGCATCACCACAATCCGCGGACGGTCGCCAACAATCCCGCAGGCGAAGTGACGCTGAATATGGGGATTACCGGGCCGCATTACACCCTGGGAGCCGCCTGTGCGGCCGGCAACGCCGGTTTCATCCAGGGCATGCAGATGCTCTGGCTCGATGAAGTCGACCTGGCCATCGCCGGCGGTGTGTCAGAAAGCATTCACACGTTTGGGATTTTTGCCAGTTTCAAGAGCCAGGGGGCCCTGGCACATCACACCGATCCGACCAAAGCCTGTCGGCCGTTTGACGTCAATCGCAATGGAATCGTCGTCGCGGAAGGGGGCGGAATCTGCGTTCTCGAACGGTTGACCGCAGCCCGGGAACGGGGCGCGAAGATCTACGCCGAGATTGTCGGACACGCCATCAACACCGATGCCACCGACTTTGTCCTGCCGCACGCCAATCGTCAAGCGGAAGCCATGCAACTGGCGTTAAAACGAGCGGGATTGACCCCCGATGACATCGATATCGTCAGCAGCCATGCAACCGCGACGACGCAGGGGGACATCGAAGAGTGTCTTGCCATCAAAAAAGTGTTCGGCGACCGCCCGGGACTGGCCGTGAACAATACCAAAAGTTTCATCGGACACGCGATGGGGGCCGCCGGAGCCCTGGAAATGTTGGGCAATCTGCCTGCCTTTCAGGATGGAATCGCCCATGCTACAATCAACTTGGATGAGATGGACCCGGCCTGCGGAGTGCCTCAAATTGTCGCCAATCGACCCCGGAAAATGGAGTCGGTACGGTACATTTTGAACAATTCGTTCGGCATGTTGGGGATCAATTCCGTGGTGATTATTAAGAAATTCGAAGACTGAGGCGTCCATTGATCGTCAGGGCCGACAGGGCTCGAAACCATCGCCGGCTGTGTACCGCGAGTTCAACTGCGGGGTGCGGCCGGTGCCTGATTTTCGGACGATCCGCCTCTACCATCGCCAGGGTGATCCCAAATCTACCGCGGTGGCCTTGAAGGAGAATTTGTCGATGACGGCGGCTGAGATCAAGCAGGTCATACTTGGAATCCTCGAGCGGATTACGCCCGACGAAGACCTGTCGCAACTGAAGGACGAAGTGCCGTTCCGCGAGCAGATGGAACTGGACAGCATGGATTTCCTCGACATCGTGATGGAGTTGCGGAAACAATATCGCGTCCAAATCCCCGAGGAAGACTACCACAACCTCGGCACCATGGCGGGCACCGTCGTGTATCTCATGCCATTGATGAAGGGCCTGCAGGCCCACGCATAGTCGCGGCTTACTGGACCTTGCTGGCGTGTGCCAGTTGTTCCTTGTTGCCGGCTTTATCAACAGCGCTCGCGGTGACAATTCCGTCCGCGGACAGCGTTGCGAGAGTGACTTCCCACTCCGCGAAATTGTCCCGCAGTGGCGTTGCCGGTTGGCCATTCACCAGCACCTTGACGATGCTGCCGTTATCTGCTGCGACTCCACGAATCTTCCAACCAGTGGCTGATTTTGTGGCATGGGTGATCACCGTCGCCGGCGGCAGATCGTCCACTGGATTCAGCAATTGCGGGAACGGGACGGCCGCCGTTTCGAGCACGCGCGACTCGTCCCCGGTCAGTGGGGCATCGGACTTGTATGACTTGCCTTCCGGTCCACGGACTTCCCCTGACTTCACGCTGACGACCTTGGCCGTTTTGCCCGCCCCATAATAGTCATGAATGTAGATCGGAACGCTGATCGGTGTTTTGGGCTGTGGCCGGGGACCGCCACCCAGATTGACCAGCGAACGCCGTCCATTGTCGCGCCGCGCGGTGACCTGCACATTGCGGAAATGAGATTCCGCCTTGCCCGTCGGGTTGTCGTCGCTGATTTGAATCAACGGTATCCCGCTATTCTGGAACCCGGTGAAAGTCAGCCCATCCACCGTTAATGCTCCGTATTGCACCGAATCATCATCGTGACCGCGGTTGAACGGCTCGGCGTCTCCTGAAGGCGCCGCCTGACTGAGGACCACATTGCGGTACACGTGCCGATCGAAGTTGGGATGATAGAAACCATAAATCGCATTATGGATCCGCAGATTCTCGACCAGTAGCGACGGGGACATTGGTCGGAAGGCGTAATGAATCTCCCAGATCTTGATATTGCGCATCACGAAGGGATGCCGATCATCGGGTCCCACGCGCCTGACCCCTTCACCAAGATTCACACCGTACAGGCCGTCGCAATGGGCTTCGTTGTCTTCGAAGCGAACGAACGGCAACGTGCGGATATCGGTCGGAACCTTTTTTCCATCAGCCTGGGCCACCGGCATCGTCATTTTCAATTCACTGGTTTCGATCGCTTCGAACCGATAGCCATACCGGTTGTTTTCACACGTCACGTTACGTGTAAATGTATTGAGCGAATTGGCCCACCAGAAACCTGAGCCTTCGTTCTGATCGTAGGGCAACACTTGCTTCGGCAACTTTCGGCCTTCCATCGACTGCACGGCCAGGTTGCGATCGAGAATGTTCTGGACTTCGGTACCGTCTTCCATAAAGAACCCATGGCCGATGCTGCGATAACCCACGCAGTCACGCACGACTAGATAGTTCGTCCCATGAATCGTCAGCCAGCGATTGTGGCTGTCCCAGATCGAGGCCCCGATCACGGAACTCCCGCGCATCGTGTCGCCGAGCAGATGGAAATGCAGGCTATAGCGGCCAAGGACCCCTTTCTTTCCCAGATGTCGGAACTCGGCATAACTGATCGATCCCGCCGAGCCGCGATGATACATCGTATGACCACGCTCACCCGCAGGTTCGCCCGATTCGACAATCACATTCCGGCTGAGATTGGCAATTTCCCCTCGGAATTCGCCGGTCCCCAGATGCTGGTGGATCAGTGGCTTATCGAGGGTGATTGCCGTCCCTTCGATTTTTGTGACGACGCGTTCTTCGGTCTCCATGAGATCTGTCCCCTGTCCGTTATCGCGTCCGAGTCGAGTCGCCGTGATGATCACTCGATCGCCGACGCGCCAGCCGGTCACCTCTTCGGATAAGGTGACCGTTCCGTCGCCCTTCTTTGCGGTGTTGCCCAGCTTGACCCAGGTCCGGCTGAGTGGCGCACCATGGAAATCCATCCGACCGCCGCAACAAACCAGTGCCGGACACGATTGCTTATCCTGGCCCGGGGCTGCGATGAGTCGAATGCGAGCGGTATGTCCCGCCGCAATGGGGTGCTCGGCACTGCCCACTTCCAGGACGGGACGATTTTCAGCGGATCCCGCCTCGGGTTCTTCGATATGCAGGCTGCAATCAAATCCCTCTTCGGAGGGTTCGTCGCCCGCTTCGATTTTCAAGACCCCCACATCCAGACGCGTATCGCGGTCCGGAGCGAACGACAGTGTGCCCGCGACATAGACAGCGCGGATCGCCTGGTCCGACTGGACATCATACGTGATGGTATGTCCGGGCTGAATGTGGACGCGAGCCCCAGCCCCGGGAACCTTGGCCCCTTCCCAGGTCGTCGTTGCGGACCACGGGCCGTTTTTTGCCGAACGAACCCAATCGGGCTTGTCTGCGGCCGTTGCCGGATGGGTTCCGAGATTCAGCAACACGACCGTAACCATGAAGGCCAGCCAGTGGAACCAAGTTTCTTTATTCACGCTGTCTTTACCTCCAACTCAACTTGTTGAATCGAATTGCGACCTGATTTGGCGAACGGCCGCGGCATTGGTTGAGCAATGTCGTTGGCGTCGATCGTGCGACAACGCAGTTGATATTTTCCCGGTGCAACATCCTTCAACACAACTGCCCAGTGAGCCAACGCGTACCGCAGCGGCCACGTCTGAGGCTGTCCTGTTTCCGGATGAAAGCCGCGGACCTGCGGAGGCAGTTTACCGTCCGGCAACCCGCTGCCCCAAGTCTTCGGGGGTGCGAGAATCTCGGTGTCTTTCCAGGCTCCCTGCGTGAAGTAAGTATCGTCTGCAGCGAGCGGCTGGTCTGCGGGCTGCAGCCAATACTGCACCTTTTTCAAGCCGGAGATCCCCACCTGGGCCAGTCCCGTAATGGGGATGGGTTGGCCTGCGGTTACTGTTGCGGGATGAGAAATGAACCGGGCGAAGGTCTTCATCCAACTGTCAACGTCGTTGTTGCCGTTGGCGTAAGTATCATTCGCATAAGGAGCGTTGGTCAGCACAATCCGCTGCAGCCACTTCACCGATTTGAAGCCGTAGGCTTCGGGAACGACCATGCGTACCGGCCCGCCCCGTTTGCCGGAGAGGAACTCGCCATTGAGCTTGTAACACACGATGACGGGATGCTCGCCCGGGGGATCTTCCAGAACTCGACCGACGGGCAACGAACTTTGGAACCGCTGCCTCAGATCGTCATTGTGGTACCCGTAATAGAACACGCGCCGCAGATCGCTGACTGGTTTCGCCAGCCAGATGACGTTTCGCAACGGCACCCCTTCCCACAGTCCCATACCCAACGGCCCGCCACCGTTATTGCAGGTCATGATCTTGGGGAACCGGACGGCATGTTTCTCCGCCAGTTTCATCAACCCGTCCCAGTCGAGAGCCGTCTTCGACTCTTTCGACAAGGGTGCATCCAATTTCGGAGGCGCGTCTGGGTCGGCGACGACCTCCAGCTTCCACGTCTCCCGTGTCATACCGACTTCTTGAAGTTTTTCCAGCGGATGCGAGTAAGGCAGCGGCGTCCCGCGTTCCACCGTCCCGAACGCGTCAGCGCGGGTGAAATACTCCAACTTGGCAACCGCGTCGGCCAGCGGATCAAGTTTTTCGTCCGCCAAGACGTCGCCACTGGATCGTAGGACGAGACCCATCGCGCCGATTGCGCCCATGCGCAACAAGTAGCGCCGCGTGAGACCTTGATGCTCCATCCACAACGATTCCAAGTCGCGCATGATCTCTTCTCAAGTGTGCGAAGGGAGAACTACGCCAAGTACCGAAATGGGTTAAGTCAAGTTGTTCGCCACAAGTAAAGTCAACAATTACGATCTCTTCCCGCCCCGGATCACCGGGGCGGGAAGAGATCGCTCTTTTACGCAAACAGACGATCGATCGAATCGCCCCAGGGGACCAGCGTGTAAGGCCGGTGCGTCGCATCATGCAGTTCCGTGATCGGTGAAATGCCCAGGGCCTGATAGATGGTCGCCACGATTTCCGCTGGAGTGACAGGATCGCTGGCGGGTTCGCCGCCGATCTTATCACTGGAGCCATATACGTAGCCCCCCTTCAAACCGCCTCCAGCCAGCAGCAGACTGTAGCCGAAGTTCCAGTGGTCTCGCCCCCCGTTGTTGGCGTTGATCTTCGGCGTGCGTCCAAACTCACCCATCACGCAGACCAGCGTCCGTTTCAGCAGGCTGCGATCGGCCAAATCCTGCAGCAGGCTGCTGACGGCCATGTCGAGTTGCGGAAGCAAACGGTCTTTCAGCATGACGAAATTGCTGCCATGCGTATCCCAGGTGGCGTTCGCGTCGGGTGCCCAGGCAATCGTCACGACTCGCGTACCGGCCTCGATCAAGCGGCGGGCCAGCAGCGTGCTTTGTCCGTAGATGTTGCGGCCATAGGCTTCCCGCACCGGTGCCGGTTCCAGCGAGAGTTGAAATGCTTTCTGTGCCGCTTCTGAAGCGAGCAGATCGAAGGCCCGTTGTTGGAAGCCATCCATGCCATTGATGACACCTGACGCCCGTTCGGCGAACTGGTTATTCAGCAACGACTGCAGGTCTCGCCGCTGCGTCAGGCGCTGCGGCGAAACTTCTCCCTGTCGAGTCAATTCGGGGATCGAAAAATCGGCCGCGTTCGGATCTCGCAGCACGAAGAGCGGATCGAACTGCTTGCCCATCCAGCCGCCGAAGAATCCAGGCTGAGGCGGTCCGCCGGCTCCTTCCTTGGTGATGTAGGGCAACGACACAAACGGCACAATGGGATCAGCCGGCGGTCTCAGAAAACCGGTGACTGAACCGATCGCCGGATAGTCAGTGGGCATGGTCCCCCCACCAATTTCACCACGATCATGCCCCGTCAGCGCCGCATACACCGCCGCTGCGTGCGCGTTGTTGACTCCATGATGAGCAGACCGAATCAGCGAGCAACGATGCATGTGCCTGGCCATGCGGGGCAAATGCTCGGAAAACTGCACCCCGGGCGTACTGGTGGCGATCGGATTGAACTCGCCACGAATCCCCGTCGGCGCCTGCGGTTTCATGTCCCACATGTCGAGATGACTGGGCCCGCCGTTGAGGAAAATCACGATGCACGAGTCCGCAGTGGCCGAGGCCGTGGCAGCCCGCTGAGCTTCGGCCCTGAGTAATGTCGGCAGCGACAAGCCCATGGTGCCGATGCTGCCCAACTGCAACACTTGCCGTCGCGTCAGGTGTTGCCGCACCGCGTCCCGTTCACCTGGAATCATTACTTGCACCTTCTTGGCTACAAAGCACTTAGATCCATCAATTACTATTGCTGCGTATTCTCGCACAGCCGCGCAGATGAGGCAAGCAGCATTTGGCGGGAACGCGGATCGAGAGGCGACACCTTTGCCGAAAATGACGACTATCGAAGTTCGTATGCCCCCTCAACTCGATGGTCCGTGGCCTTTGCCGACATTCGTCATTGGGATTTGGTCATTCCTTAGACATTCGGATTTCGTCATTCGTCATTGGCAATGCCCTCTTCCGCCTTGGACATCACTCCCCAGCATCGGTACTCTGAAGGGACTGCTTGTTCCGCCAATTGCTCACTTGAGAAACCGCTCCATCCATGCCGCCGACTCCGACTGAATCACGACTTGGAATCTCAACCCGTACCTGGCAGGTAATTGGTCAGTTGCTGCTAGTCGGTTTGGTGATCGCGGTAGCGGTAGGCTCGGTCGTGTTCGTGGATGAAACCGAACTGGTAATCGTCGAGCGGTTTGGTGTTATTACCGCTGTCTATGATCAAGTCGACCTGGCCCGTTCGGACCGCGGCTTGCACTTCAAGTTGCCGTGGCCGATTGAAACCGTGCGGCGGTTCGACCGGCGATTACAGTTGTTCGACCCGCGAGGCCGCGAAATGTTCACGCGCGACCGCAAGAACATCATTGTTGATACGTACTTGTGCTGGCGCATTGCCGCCTCACCCTCAATTGGCAATAAGAGTTTTTCTGACCGGCCCGTCGTCAAGTTCTATCGCGGACTGGGGGGTATTCCGACCACGGAAGCTCGCCTGGATACTCGGTTGAGATCAGTCCTGTCCGAGGAAATGGGACGTCTGGCGCTCAGTGATCTGTTGGTCTCGACAGACTCCGAAGCCGGCCCGCAAGGAGTCAGTCCACTGGCCGAACTGACCAACCGCGTCCAGCGACAAGTTCGTCAACAAGCCGATGAAACGGCTTCGCTGACATCGCGCCTGGGGGTGGAGATTCTGGACATTGGAATCCAGCGCATCAATCTTCCCGAAGGCAATCTGTTCGCCGTTTACGAACGCATGCGGAAAGAGCGGGACAAGATTGCCCAGCGCTACCGCAGCGCCGGCGAAGCGGAAAAGCTGGTGATCGAAAGCCAGGCCAAGCGACGCAGTGCCGAGATTATGGCCAAGGCGAACAGCGAAGCGGCGGGGATCCGGGCAGCCGGTGAAGCGGAAGGCTTGCGGATCCGCAACACGGCCCATGCCCGCGACCCCGAGTTCTACGCCTGGCTGCGGAACCTCGAAAGCTATCAGAAAGTGCTGACGAATCAAACGACGCTCGTGTTGTCGGCCTCCAGTCCATTCCTCAAGCTGCTGATCGACGGTCTGCCCTCCAAGTTGAATTCGCCCAAGCCCGGCCCGACAGACATCCCCGTGACCGGGGGGCGTCCATGAAACGCGTGTTGCTGGTGGGACTGCTGCTGTGCGGCTATGCCGCCAGCGGATTGTACGTCGTCCGCGGTAATGAACAGGGCGTCGTCCGCTGGTTCGGACGGGCCCAGCCGCAGTTGGTCGGCAGCGGGCTGCATTTTGGCTGGCCCTGGCCGATGGGCCGGGTCGATCGCGTCAATTTGAATGAAACGCGCACTGTCACCGTCGGGCTCGCGAATGCCGATGAAGTGGATGACAGTGATTTCCTGAAGCCTCCCGCCGCCAGCCGACAGTCCGAGTACCTGACGGGCGACAAGAATATCCTTCATCTGCAGATCAGCGTGCAATTTCGCATTGACGATCCGCGACAGTTCTTGTTGCAGCACGAAAGTCCCGATCGGCATCTGCAGTTCCTCACGCAATCTCTCGTGGCGGATGTCGTGGCCCGCAGTGGCGTCGACTATGTCCATCCGCTGGGTCTGAATGCCTTGCGTCAATTGTTGACGTCGGAAACGCGACGAGTGGCCGCCATCCAGGGACTGGGTGTCCTCGTCGAAGACGTCACGCTGGCCGATGTCCGCCCCCCTGTCCCGGTGAAGCAGGCGTTTCTCGAGGTCTCCAACGCCCGGGCCGAAAAGGAACGGCTGATGAGTGAAGCCCAGACGATGTCCGAACGCCTGCTGGCTCAAGCCAGCGCCCAAGCCAGCCAATTACGTGACCAGGCCGAATCAACGCGGGCCCAAACCCTCTCAGCAGCCACGTCCGACGCCAGCCGCTTCAACGCGCTGATCGATCAATTCGACGGTAGTAAGGAATCGGCGGCCCAGGTGCGAGAGATGACCATGCAGCGGCTGTATTGGTCCACGCTCGAAGAATTGCTCCCAAAACTGGCCCGGCAGATTTACGTCGACGACCAGAAACCGATCGATCTGACGATTCAGCGCCGCGACAAAAAGCCGTAAGACCGTGTTTGAAAGGACAAGATTCGGGAGGGCGAGGCTCCCGCCGAGCCTAGTACGACCGCAGGTCGGCGACCGCCAGAGGCTGCCATGAATGCCTCCGGCGGACGCCGAGCTACAGCTCGTATTAGGCTCGGCAGGAGCCTCGCCCTC
>CAMAVF010000284.1 GCA_945861445.1 Planctomicrobium piriforme
CGTATTGTGATGAGACCCTGGAACGCACCCTGGAAGAACATCACGACCGCATCGCGGGGTTCGTGATCGAACCGCTCGTTCAAGGTGCCGCGGGCATGCTGGTTCATCCCGCGGGGTATTTGAAGCGGGTGCGTCAACTGACCGCTCACTATGGAATTCCGTTGATTGCGGACGAAGTATTTGTGGGATTTGGCCGGACGGGGACGTTGTTTGCCTGCGAACAAGAGTCCGTCATTCCGGATTTGCTGTGCATTGCGAAGGGGCTGACCGGCGGGTATCTGCCGCTGGCCGCAACATTGGCGACGGATGAAATCTACAACGCCTTTCTGGACGTGCCGAGTGCCGGGAAGACGTTCTATCACGGGCATACTTATACGGGCAATCAACTCGGCTGTGCGGTGGCGCTGGCATCTTGTCGCCTGCTTGATACGAACCGCGTGCTCGAGAATGTCGCAGTGAATCAAGCGATCATGCAGCAGTGGGCCGAACAGTTCCGCGACCATCCGCACGTGGGGGAGATCCGGCAGCGTGGGGTGATCCTCGCCCTGGAACTTGTGCAGGATCGCAGCCAGCAGACACCGTTTCCGGCCGAGGTCCGCATCGGTCATCAGATCTCATTGGCCGCGATGCAACGCGACGTCATCATCCGCCCGGTCGGCGACGTCCTGGTCGTCATGCCGGCCCCCGCGATGCCGCAATCGACCTTGCAGCGACTCCTGGCAGCGACCGAACGGGCAATGGGTCACGTCCTGTCGTAGCCCGACTCTCCAGAGTCGAATGCCTGACTGATACAAACTCGAAGCGCAAGCGAGTGCATTCCTCACTGTTTTATGGAGAATGCACTCGCTTGCGCTTCGAGCTTGTATTCAGGTCACTTCGTGACGCTGGTTACGGATTGTTCGCGCCGGGGAACTGCAGGTCCTCGATCGGCGGCAACGCGGCTTCTGGCTGGGCTTCCATTGCGTCATAGCGCTGCTTGGCCGCGATCGGTTGCAGTCGTTCGCGATAGTCGCGCAACGGACGCAGCAGGTTCCGCTCGAGACTGCGTTTCCGCGCGTCCCAATCTTCGGCCGAGAATCCCACCGCCTCCCGCAACTGCGGCAATTCTTCCAAGACACGCTCCACCAGGACGATGTTCTCTTCCACATCGTGAGCCACCTGGCGGGCATTGCTCGCCTCCGAGTTGTTTCGTTGCTCCCAGCGAGATTGCAGAATCTGCAGCAATCCATTGATGACATCCCACCGCGCCACTGGCGACTCGACGCATTCCGGTTTCTCCATGACCAACCGCAACGCCGCCAGCGCATTGCGGACCGACGTGTCGAAATTGGGCGAGTAATAGATCATGTGCAAGCGGTGCGTCAGTTCGAAACTGGGCGCTAAGTCTGGTGCTTCAGCGGCGATCTCGGCCACTTCCTGATGCATGAACAGGCTGATCAGGGGGTCATACGGAGTGGAATATTCGGCCAGTCGGACCACGTCTGCCGCTTGCCCACCGTGTATCGCCTTGCTTAGCTGCTTGAAGTAGCGCAAACGCCGTTGATCATCGGGATGCAGGCCGGCCGTCTTGTCCGCCTTGTTGGCCTCGTGCTTCGCCTGTTGAATCAGGGGCATGGGGCGCGTGGAGATCTGCTTTTTCACCTGGCTGCGATAGCCCCAGTATTGGTCGGGGAATTGAGAGACCAGTTCCAGTTGACCGCGGACCTCGGCGAGTCGCCGCAGCAAATCATCATCGGTCCCGGCTTCGCCCACCCAGTTGATGATCTTGCTGGCGTGAACGGTCAGTGACTGTTGGACTTCTTCAGACTTTGAGCCCCAGCGCATCAGTTCGCCGGGCAGCAGCGTGCAGAACCGGCCGTTGGTAGAGGTGTTGATGCCCGGGCTGGTTTTGTCCAGAGCCTTTTGAAGTCCGGCATCATCGTAGGCCGCCAGGGTCAACAGGACCGACCAATCCCAACCGACTTGGGCCATCTGTTCCCGCACGTGCGGGGCTTGCATCCGTTCGACGATGTTCTTGCGAATCAAGCCCGCTTCGGAATTGGTCGCCAGCCAGGCAATTTCACCGCTACTGATTTCAATCGCCAGGACATGCCGGAATACGCTGCGCAACGTCGCGGCCATCGTCTGCAGGGGCCGCGGACCATAATCCATAAATTGGAACCGCTGACAAAAGATCCCCTCCGCGGTCAACCGCCGGGCCGCACGACGGTAGAACTCTTGAGTATACAGGGCCGAATTCTGCACCAGCGCGGACTGCTGCGGATTGGAGATGACCACATCGTATTGATCGCGCGATCCCGTGACCCACAAGGCGGGATCAGCCGTGGTGACCGTCAGACGCTCATCCTGCCAGATGGCCTCGGCCGCCGTATTCTGCGTCACTTGCTGCAGCAGCGAGACCAGTTGCGGATCGGTCTCGACCGTGTTGATTTCCAGCACGGGTGAGGCCAAGCCGGCCTGCAACGGCACGCTGCTGCCGAGTCCCAGGATGGCGATGCGCCGCGGTTCTTCGTGCAACGTCAGAGGTAACAGGGAGAGCAGGACTTCGCCGGTATCCTGCGGGCTGAATTCGGTGTTCGTCGACAGGTTGCCGCGCGGGATACCGTTCTCTCGCAATTGATGTCGAGCGACCGCCATTTTCCAGACGGTATAGACACCGTGTTCGCTGACCAACTGCGATTCCAGGCGGCCTTCATCCAGGAATGGCAGTTCACCTCGCGGGATCCCCGCCTGATCAGCCAGGAAGACATTCGTGGCAAACAACAATCGCGCTGCCAGCTCGGGACGAACTCCGCGGCTCAGATTGGGAGCCACCAGCAGCACACACAGGCTGCCCAGTGCGAAACCGCGCACTAGTGTGTTGCGAGGGAATTCTCGACTCCGGTAAGCGTCGACCAGCTTGGCGGCGGCGAGCACCCACAGCCACGCATAACACGTCAGATTCAACCCGCAACCGGGCAACAGCACGGCCTCGGTGAAAACTCCCCCCGCGAGCGCCAGCAACACGCCGCGACACCACGCGGGCAGTTGTCCGAATCCGCTCAGACTGTTCGAGGATCGCTCCAGGCGAGCGACCGCCCACGTCCAGAGAAATCCGATCGGTGCCAGACAGCAGCCCACGAGCAGCCAGCGGAGCGAGTGCAGTTGCCAAACCTGCGACACGGTCCCCGTCAGCGTGACCAGTCGGAACACAATCATCGAGAAACCTGCCGAAAACGCCAGCAGTGTCAGAACGGTCCAGCCATGTGCCACTGCCGACAGTCCGGCCCCCGAGGTCGTCTGCCGAGCGGTCACTCGACACCCGCAGGCCATTCCGAATAACAAGCCCGACACGGTCGCAGTCAGCGTAAAAAGTGTCGCGGGCAATAACAGCTCCAGAACATGCACTGCCCACAACGCCATCCCGCCACAGGCGATCGTCACAATGATCGAACTGCCGGCAGACCAGGCATCCAGGGCCGGTAGGTTTCGAGAAGTGACTTTGACGGGCATATCTAGCGGCAAGGCAATCTGACGTGCCACTCGCACTTGCCAAATTTGCGCTCCCAGCAGGATCGCGCATCCCATGAGCCCTGTGACATACAAACTGCCCCAATTCACCACCAGGCAGAGGCCCAGACTGCTGGAAATCCCAAACAGGAACGCGGCAGAAGGACGACTCACAGCGGGCGAATCCGAACCAGGCTCCGCTACCTCAATCAACGAAAGACGACCGACGCACCAGACCGCACTGCCCAGAATCAACGCTGCCCAAACGGCTGAATAGGCAAACAATCCCCAGCGCGAAGTCAGGATGGCCTCATTCAACGCGACGTCGTGCAATCCCCAGCACCAGGGGACGACGAGGCACAGTCCGGACAGAAGGCCAGGAAGCAGCAACTGCCGCGCGAGACGGGCATTTGGCTGCGTATCGACGGCGGCTCGACGCAGTCCCCAAGCCAGGGCCCAGGCCAAACCAATCACGGTCCCAGCGGCGGCGGTCACCGGACGCGAACTGCCCAGTTGAGCGAGGTATTGTTGCTGTAGTCCGAGCAGCACGAATCCACAACCCAGACCACTGAGCAAGCGGGGCCAGGGCCACGACGTGACGTGCCGCACGCAAAATCGAATCAGCCAAACACAAATCGATCGGATCATGGCATCCATGCCTTCTTCGCTACAACCAGCAACTGTGGGTAAGTTTAAGCAGGGTTTGGCCCGCTCAAGATCTTCGATTGCCGGTTTGTATCGAGTATCGCCACTCGAACGCAAGATGAATCCGGAGAATCGCTTCGGGCAAAGTAGCCTTCATCGCTCCGCGTGAAGTCAGCCGAGCGCACAACTGATTCCGAGCATCCCTAACTCGGTGGTCGTAATACACGCATCAGTGCATGGGTTTGTAGATACGTCCCTGCCTTCAGGATACTTCGCTGTTCGCTCTGCGCTCGGCTGACTTCACGCGGAGCGATGAAGGCTACTTTGATGCGGGTTTCCCGAAATGCTTGTCGGCAAAGGCGAGAAATACCAGCCAATCTTCCTTTGTCATCGAATGCTTGCCGGCCCGGATGAAATATCCCAGTTGCGAATCGACCAGTTTCCCAATTTCCGGGGGTCGGTCGGCCCCCAGATCGCCGGCCTTCAGGAACCGATAGACGGGTGCAGCGGCCTTCAAGACTTCGAACTGGCCGTCCGGATTGGCCCACGTGTCCTCGACCGCATTCGCAAACAACACCGGTCGCGGCGCACACAGGGCTACCAGACAGTTCTGGTCGAAGGGAAGGCGGTCGGGGTGTTCGTTAAATTTCGTGAAGTCATCGTCAAACCAGTGGGGGAAGCGATCGTTGATCTGCTTGACCGATTCACCAATCTTGCCGCGACTCGGCGCCGTCCCGCCACAGCCCGCCTGCAACGGAATCATCAACTTGATGCGTTCGTCCATGGCCCCCGCCAACAGGGTCGCCTTACCCAGCCGTGAATGGCCGACGAGAGCGATGCGTTGTTTGTCAATATCCGGGTTGGTGTAGAGGTAATCGACGACTCGGTGAGCTCCCCAGGCCCAGGCTGCGATGGCGCCCCAGTCGTCCGATTTCGGCGCCGTTTGACCGGGCTTCAAATAGTGTGGGTGAACTCCGTTGGTGAAGTCCGGGAAGTCGGGGTCGAGGTCGCCATTATAGAAGGTGGCCAACGCATAGCCGCGATCAATCGTCTGTTCGACGTTCCAGACCTCGGATTGTCCACCGCGGCCAGCATCAGTCGCCTTTTCTTTCTCACACCCGGGACAGGACTTGTAGATCCACGTGGTCGGCAAGGGAATCGCCGGATCTTTGACGACCGTATGGTTGCCGCAGAAGTTGATGCCGACAAACACACCCGCCGGCTGAGTTCGCTGGTTCGGCACGATCAGCAACAGATTGATGGCCGGTGCCTGGGGATGATACTTGATCGAAACCTGCTTCTTCGTCGCCTTACCACCGAAATATTTCGCATCTTCCACGTCCACGGTGGAGGTGATTTTCTCGGGTGCGGCGGGCAGATACCCATACATGTAATGCTGAAATAGCGCCTGCAGCTCGGGGCGTCGTTGCCTGGTCCATTGCTCGGCGGTGGTCACCTTGTCGCCATTGAACATGACCAGTGGATCGGGCAATCCGGGATGTGCCGGAAGCTTGTCGACACTCGGGAAATCCGCCCCCCACGCGACGGCAGCCAACAGCAACACCAGGGAACCGATCAACGATCGCGAGCACGAAAGCATCTCACAACTCCTGGAAGACATCACGGATGGAAAATCCTGGAACGCAGCAGTTCCTCGGGAGTATACACCGTCGCCTGATGGTTCAACAGTCTTGGCGAATTCGGCGAACCAATACAGCCCGATGCGGGATTGCGCAGTTCGCATCATTTTCGTCGAAGGGCATAGCCGCCAGAGTCTGTAGTGCTAACCGCAGATAATTGTGGAACGGGACTCTTGACCCCGAGAGGGGTCGCAGAAATTAGCCGGTGGTTGAGCGCAGCGACACCACCGGAACAAGTTCACCCCCAACCTCGACCCTGGAGGGGTCGCAGAGCGTAACAGTGCGACCCCTCCAGGGTCGGACATGAATGACGTCACAATCCGGTGGTGTCGCTGCGCTCAACCACCGGCTAATCTCTTTAATCCCTCCGGGATATCGGCCAGTTCATCGCGTCACATTTCAGGCACCGACGGCCAAACTGAAGATCGAATTCGCGGTCCACTTCGACCTCACTGCTATAATTCTCATCGAATCCCTTGTTATCCCAAGGACGCCGCGCGACACGACACCCCAACATTTCGATCCGGTGAACCATGAATCCTCCGCAGCCGAAAGTGATCGTCATTGAGCAGGATGGTCGAACCCACTTTCAAGCAGACGTTGGACCGGGAATCCCCGATCTCGAACGGCTGGCCTGGTGGATGGATAGTCTGTTCGAGATACCCAGCCTGCGGGTGCGATTCGGGTTGGATTCAATCCTGGGTCTGTTCCCCGGATTGGGAGACGCGGTGTCGTCTGCGGCATCGTTCTATATTTTGCATGCCGCCAGTCAACGCGGCGTCCCGCGCCTGACCCTGACACGCATGGCGCTCAACGTGGCGCTCGACACGATTATCGGGTCAGTACCGGTCCTGGGCGACGTGTTCGATGTCTACTGGAAGGCCAACCAGAAGAATGTCGAACTGCTAAAACGCCACGTGCTGGCCAGTCCCGCGGAACAGAAACGGTTGCAAATGGCCGACTGGCTGTTCCTCGGCGGCCTCATCGTGCTGCTGATCGCCCTGCTCGTGGGATGTATCACAATCGCGGTGATGCTTGTCGCATCGGTCTGGCGTATTGCAGTGGTACGATCCATTTGAAATCAGGGAATCTTTCCCAGCCTGACGTGCCGAGCCACTTTACAGACAGGCAATTCGAATACTACAGTGGATCGCCGCTCTGAAGTCGCCCATGTTCACCTTTCAGGAACGAACCCGTGGCCCTGCAACTTGAAGCTCGTGGACTCGTTTTTGACGCGTCAATCCAGCCCCCTGAATCGCGCGTCAACGCCTTCACCAGCGTAAAGCGGTTGAACAGCGGGCAGTTGATTGCCGGCTTCCAATCGGGGACCGCCAAACACGCGATTAACTCGACGTTGCGGCTGAGTCGGTCGCTCGATGGCGGTCAAACCTGGACTGAGATCCCATATCGCTTTGCCACGTCGCTCGAAGGCAAGCCGGGTTCCCTCTCGTCAGGCGATATCGTCGAATTGCCCAACGGACGGCTGCTGGTGTCAGGCACGTGGTTTGACCGTACCGATCCCGATAAGCCGTTGTTCGATGCCGAGACGCAAGGCGTCTTGCACTGTCAGCAAATCATGGCGATCTCCGATGACCAGGGTGCGACGTGGGGACCCTGGCGGATCCTGCCGAAGCATGGATTGACGGGTTGTGCGGCAACCGGTGCGTGGCTCGACTGGGGCGACGGCACGATCGCTCACACGTTTGAAAGTTACAAAGAATTCGACGATCCCCGCCCCTCCCGCCACGGGGCCTGGATGATGGTGTCCAAGGACGGCGGAGAAACATTTCCGGATCTGCACCTGGTCGCGCAACATCCCGACCATCGGCTTTACTACTGGGACCAGCGACTCTGCGTGGGTCGCCAGCCGGGCGAGTATTTTGCCGCCTTCTGGACTCACGATCTGGAACTGAAGAAAGATCTCAACGTCCACTTCAAGCACGGTTCGCTGGGGGAGCATGGGCATCCATTTACGAAGATTCATGAGACCACTATCCCGGGCCAGATTGGTTCGCCATTGTTATTGGACGATGGCCGGTTGCTGGTCTTCGTCGTCGATCGCAACCGGCCGGGGACCATGACGCTGTGGTCCTCACGCGATCAGGGTCTCACCTGGCCCGAGGCCGACAAGCTGGTCGTCCATGTCCACGACGAACGGGCGGCTTTGACCCAGTTGGGTTCGGAAGTGGACTTCAACGCCTACTGGGACGACATGATCAAGTGGAGCTTCGGTCATCCGGCCATTACCGACTTACGGAATGGCACGGTGCTCTGCACGTTCTATGCGGGTGCTCCGGGGTGCCTGAGTATTCACTGGGCGCGGGTCCGAGTGTGATCTCGTCCTAGATCGTCAGCGTTTTTGTAATTTTCCATCCTCACATTTCCGGGACCTTCCCACAGAAAGAGTGAATCATCGTGGCTCAATCAGGACTAACCAGACGCGACTTGTTGAAAACGGGAATGCTGGGTTCATTCGGAGCTGCGGCGGCAGGCATGATGGCCTCGCCCCTCGCGGCTCAGAAGGCGGAACCCAAGCCGAGTTCACTCAAGATTACCAAGGTGGAAACATTCGCGCTGACGCATAAACTGCCACGCGCCATCGGCGTGTCGGTGGGCCAGCTCGGGCCCACTCGGGATGTCCTGCTGTGCAAGATTTCCACCGACAGCGGCATCGTCGGCTGGGGCGAAACGGCGGATGTGGGTGGCACGCGGGGGACGATTGAGGACCACCTGAAAGCCATGCTGCTCGGTAAGAATCCCCTTGAACATCGCAAGCTCTGGCCGCAGCTCTGGGGCGAAAACTTCGGTGACGGTCGAGCCGTGGCGTGTGTGGACATCGCCCTGCACGACCTGCGCGGCAAGGCGCTGGGGCTGCCGATTTCCGACTTATACGGCGGGCGAGTTCGCGACAAGATCATGCCCTACGCTGCCGCCATGAACTATACCGAAGGGGTGCGTGCCGAAGACCAGTTTCCGCCAGAATCCGCAGCCCTGGTCAAGGCGGGATTCCGCGCAATGAAGATCCGCACGGGCCGCTATGAGATGAAACGCGACCTGGCGATCCTCGCGAAAATCCGCGAGACCGTCGGCCCGGACATCCGTTTGCTGACCGATGGGAATGCCGCCTTCACGATTCCCCAAGCGGTGAAGTTCGGCAAGGAACTGGAGAAGCTCGACTTCTATTGCTGGGAAGAGCCCATTCCGCAGGGGCTGAACTACGAGGGATACGCCGAGCTGACCCATACGCTCGACATCGCGATCTCTGGGGGCGAAGCGCTGGATTCCCGAGTGGCCGCGCGGGATCTGATTGTCAAACGCGCGTTCGACATCATCCAACCCGATGCGACGTTGTGCGGCGGTATTGCCGAGTGCCTGTTCATTGCCGAGATGGCGAAACTCTACAGCGTGCAGTGTGTGCCGCATTGCTGGGGAAGTGCCCTGGCCATTGCCTCCACCATGCAGGTCTTGTCGCTGCTGCCCCCCTACACGATGGGTGCCAGCAGTGATGAACCGATGCTGGAGTTCGATACCTACGAAAACCCATTCCGCACCGAGCTGCTGACGACGAAGCCGTTCCAGATCGTCGATGGTCACATGACGATTCCGACGGGCCCCGGACTGGGTGTGGAGGTCAACGAAGAAGTGATCAAGAAGTATCTGAAGAAGTAAGCAGCCCTGACAAAACCGGTTGTGGGAAGTTCGGGACCGCGATATTTCACGCGGTTCTGAACTGACGCAGAGGTTTTGTTAGCGATTATCAGTTCGAGTATTGAACGCAACAAGTCAACAGCCCCAGGTGGCCCATTCGCGGCAATCTGGGGCTGTTCTTTTGGATCACTCAGTCGCTTAGAGCGTGTTTTAAAAGTAGGTCAATGTCTACCAACTGAGTCGATTGCGAGTGATCCGTCGCAACATCAAATGTGTCATGGCGATTTTGATATGAGCCTCGCTACTCGCGGTCAGAGTTTCGTAGTCTTTGCTGTGCCGACGGTA
>CAMAVF010000285.1 GCA_945861445.1 Planctomicrobium piriforme
AGGCCCGACCCTTGGGCTCTTACCCCGCACACGCCCTAAAATTCCGACTTCTTGACTCGGCATTCCCGCACGGTCATAATCGATGGTGCTGAAATCTCTGCCAGCGGAAGCCGCTTCTTGCGGTTGGTTTAGGATTCAGTCTCGGCAAAACACGGACAGTTTTCTGCGATGGAACTATCGAAAATCTGTTCGGGAAGGAGTGCTTCGCATGTCGCGGTGTTTGCAGTTGATTGTGCTGGGGTTGTGCGCATTCGTCATGGATGACGCGGCGAGCCCCGTCTTTGCTCAAGGCGCGTATCCTCGAGTGATGAGTCCCACCGGTCGTTTCTACGGACCAACGCAGGCTCATTATCAGTACGAACGCCAATATGGACGTCCGTGGTATGGCGGCCCGGCGCAATTCAATCCGAATACCGGTGCCAATCTCCACGTTCACGGGCGCGGATGGGGTGGCCCCGGCGTAGGTGGCTTCGACGGTGGATATCTGCCATTTGGTGGGTACGGGTATGGATATGGTGTCCCAGCCTACGGGTTTGGTGGCTATGCCGTTTATCAAAACCAGTTTGGCTACGCGCCAATGCAGCAGTATCAAACGATCGGCCCGCAAGGCCCGCAGGGGATGCTGCCGTTGTTTGGACCGGCTCCGACGTTTTCCTGGCAACAGCCTGGTTTTCCGCAGCAGCCATTCCTGCAACAGCCGCAGGCTGGCCAACAAGCGTTTCCAGCCGGCCCGCAGCCGGGGAATGCCGGACCCGTGCAGCCGGTCGCGCCTCCTGAACCGGTTATGGCCAAGCCTCACAATTTCCTGCCGCAAGCGCCGTCAACGCTGGCTCAGCGGCAACGTAGCCTGCATCTGCAAGGGCAGGGGGATCTGTGGTTCCGCCAGCAGAATTACCTGCAGGCGTATTCACGCTACAAGCAAGCCGCTGGGGCCGCACCGGACCTGGCAGCCCCGCGCTTCCGGATGGCGTATGCCTTGATGTGCATGCAGCGCTATGAGTTGGCCGTGCCCGAGTTCCAGCGTGGGATCAAGCTCGATCCGCAATATCCGTTGACGGGTGACAGTCCGCAGAAGATTTACGGCGAAGAAAACCGGATTGCTGCTGCAGCCTTGCCGCAAGCCGTGGCGGCGTGGGTGCGCCAGGATATCCGCTCGTCGGACCGTCTGTTCCTGCTGGGCGCGCTGCTGATGATCAGCGGCGATCACGTCCGTGCCCGAGTGCTACTGGAAACGGCCGCGCAATTTGGAGCCGAAGGACCGACCGAACACATCGTCGCCTTCCTGAAACTCGACAATCCAGCCGAAGCTGGTCCGCAACTACCCGATGCCAACGCGAACGCCAACGGTGATGATCGGCCTCCGGTGCCGGAGGAGGTCGAGCAGATGCTCCGCGAGAATAAGAACTGGTTGCCCCCGGTTCCGCCTCAGCCGAAGCGGGCGATCGGGCCGCAACTCCCTCAGCCCCAGCGTCAACCGGAACCGCCTGCCAGGCTGGAGCCAAACGTGCCCGCAGTGCCCATGGCGAAGCCGCCACGGCCCGCCGCGCAACCGACGGGGGTGCAGGCTAGTTCCGGCTTCCAACCCATTCCAAAAAAGGGAACGACACCGACGCCCGCTGAGCCACCACCGTCAGGAGTCCAACCGGCGGCTCAGGAAGCCCCTGACAAGAAGTCTGAAGACGATGAGTCTGGCCCAGTGATTCCGATCCCCGGTGCCTCCAAGCCGTAGGACGGGCACTCCTGCCCGACTTATTTCTGGAGTAACTATATACAGAGTAATGGGTTCCGTCATGTTGTTTGTCGAATACGGAACTGCCATAACGACGGGCAGGAGTGCCCGTCCTACGAACGAAGGCGGCTGTGGGTGACTGCCACGGAATGGCTTGCCAAGAGTCGCTGATCGCTACAATCGCTCAAGTAAACGCCCAGTTCTTCCCGAAAACCGGTCATCCGAAACAATTTATGGATGAGGTTGAGGGCAGAGTTTGGGTAAATCTCTACCGGTACATGCTCAAGCTCAGCCAAATGGACATTAGGCGGCCAGAAATGACCGCTAGCAGCCTGTTGAAAAAGGTGTCTCAACCATACGGAATCGAGCGTTTTTTCGACGTTCGCAGAGTTCCAGACACCTTTTTTAACAGGCTGCCAGGAACCAGCCCGCTGAATTGAGATTTTCGGGACTAGTCAGTTTAACACAACTGGAGAAGCAGCCAATGGTTACAGTGATTCGACAGAGTCACGCTCGGCGCTGGATGGGCACCTTCGCGATTTGCGTCGTGACCCTCGGAGCCGCCTGGGTGACCGGGAGTTGGTCGGCTGACGCCGCCGACAAGAAAGCCCCGGCCGGGAAGAAATCCGCGACCGAAAAATCCACTGAAAAGCCCGTTGCCGAAAAATCAGGCGCCGCGAAATCCGCCGGCAAGAAGACGGACAAGCCGGCCGCCGCAAAGGAAGCCGCGCCTGCTGAAACGGAAAAGGGCGAAACTGACAAGGCTGAGGCCAAGCCGATTCAACTGAAGGAAGCCTATTCCACCGGTGCGTCAGGTTCAATTGCCGAGACCGTGGCGTTCATCAATGAGAAGGTCCGCCTCGGTTGGACGGAAAACAATATCGAGCCGTCCGCAGTCGCTGAAGACGGGGAATGGCTGCGTCGCGTGTATCTCGACATCGTCGGCCACGTGCCGCCGGTCGAAGAGGTGGATGCGTTTATCGCGAGTAAAGACAAGGCCAAGCGGGCCTTGATGATCGACAAGTTGTTGGACGATCCCGGATATGTCCGCAGTTGGACCACGAACTGGACCAATCTGCTGATCGGTCGGGGTGGCGGGGGAGCGAACATGGGCGGGCCTCAACGCCGCGCCGCACTCATGAAGTTCCTGCGCGAGGGCTTTGCCAAGAATCTGCCCTGGGACAAGATTGTCTACGAGTTGGTTTCTGCCGAAGGCCGCTACGACGAGAACGGTGCCGTCAATTTCCTGATGGCTCACTTGAACGATGGCCAGGTACCCGCCACGGCGATCACCGCCAAGCTGTTCCTGGGTCTGCAGGTCCAGTGTACTCAGTGCCACAACCACCCGTTCAACGACTGGAAGCAGAATCAGTTCTGGGAATACAACAGCATCTTCAAGCAGTGCCGTGAAAACGTCGTGCAAAAGTACGACGAGAAGACCGGCCGGATGGTGTTTGATTACGCCGAACTGGTACCGCAGGATTTCGAAGGTCCGGTTTACTTTGAGCCCCGCAACGGGCTGATGAAGGTGGCCTATCCGCGCTACGAAGAGCACGAGATCGATCCGGGACCCATGACCAATCGCCGCAAGGAATTTGCCAAGCTGATTACGACCGGCGAGAAGACCCAGTTGGCGGACGCGATGGTCAACCGGATGTGGGGCCACTTCTTCGGCTACGGCTTCACGAAGCCGGTCGACGACATGGGCCCGCACAATCTGGCGTCGCACCCGGAATTGCTCGAGAAATTGGGGACCGACTTCGTCAAGGCGAAGTACGACCTGAAGCAGTTGATTCGCTGGATTTGCAATAGCGAAGCCTACCAGTTGACCAGCAAGATGACGCCGAAGAACGAGATTGATAACCCCGCCAACGGCGAACGGCCCAAGTTCACTCACATGTATGTGAAGTCGATGACGGCCGAGCAGTTGTATGACTCGTTGATCATCGCGACGAACGCTCACAAGTCGGGCCGGTCCAACTGGGAGCAGGCCGAGCAGCAGCGTCGGGCCTGGATGCAGCAGTTCGTACTGGCGTTCGGCACGGATGAAAACGACGAGTCGACCACGTTCAACGGCACGATTCCGCAGGCCCTCATGATGATGAATGGCGAACTGGTGGCGAACGCCATCAACGCGAACAAGGGCAGCTATCTGAATACAGTTCTCTCCGACAAGGGGAACGAACAAACCAAGCTGCGGGAACTCTACATGTCAGCGTTGTCTCGGCAACCGACGAGTAAAGAGATCCAGGCGGCCAAGTCCCTGGTCAAACGGGCGAAGACCCCGATCGAAGGTTACCAAGACCTGTTTTGGGCGCTGTTGAATTCAAACGAGTTCATCTTCAACCACTAACAGTATTACGACATTCCCTTGTGTTTACGCGGTGCGGATCTCGATCCGCTGCAGCGACATCGATAACTGAAACACTATTTACAAACGAATTCCATAAGGACCGCACAATGAGTCTCCACATTCCTTCAGACATGTCCCGCCGGCATTTTATGCAGCACATGGCAACCAGCGTTGCGATGGTGCCCGGCATGCAGTTTCTATCGCACTTGCAGGCCAATGCCGAAACCGTCAAGAAAAAGCAGAAGGCCTGTATCTTAATGTGGATGGGTGGCGGCCCCCCGACGATCGACCTGTGGGACTTGAAGCCCGGTTCGAAGAACGGTGGCGAGTTCAAGCCGATCAAGACGGCGGCCCCCAGCGTCGAGATCAGCGAGCACCTGCCCGAAACGGCCAAGCAGTTCAAGAATCTGTCGATCGTCCGCTCGATGAGCACCCGTGAAGCGGATCACGGTCGTGGCCGGTACTTCATGCACACGGCATTCGTACCGAATCCCACCGTTGTGCATCCCACCTTCGGTTCAGTCGTCAGCCACGAATTGGGTGGCAAGCGGCCCGAGTTGGAAATCCCCTCGTTCGTGTCGATCGACGGAGGCAGCGAGAGCCCCGGCTTCCTGGGCATGACCAACGCTCCGTTTACCGTCGGCAGCAATGGCAACATTCTCAACGCCGGCACCGAGGGACTCGATCCGAACCGGATGAACAATCGCTTCCAGATGCTCGATGTGATCGAAGGTGGCTTTATCGGCTCAAAGCGCGGTGAAGCTCCTCAGTCACACAAGGACATCTACAAGCGGGCGTTGAACCTGATGACTTCCAAGCAAATGGAAGCCTTCAAGGTCGACAAAGAAGATCCCAAGATGCTCGAGATGTACGGCAACAACGCCTTTGGCAAGGGTTGCTTGATGGCTCGTCGTCTGGTCGAAACGGGCGTGCCCTTCATCGAAGTGAACCTCGGTGGCTGGGACTTGCACGCCAACGTCTTCGACACGCTGGCCAATCAGCGTCTGCCGGTGCTCGACAAGGGCATTGCCGGTCTGACGAAGGATTTGACCGATCGTGGCATGATCGACGACGTCGTGATCGTGTGGATGGGCGAGTTTGCCCGGACCCCGCGCATCAATCAAGACGTGGGCCGCGACCACTGGGCCGCCAGTTGGTCCGTGATGCTCGGCGGTGGTGGCTTGAAGAACGGCCAGGCCGTGGGTGCGACCGATAAGGACGGTTTGAGTGTTGAAGGTCAGGCTTACCTGCCCGGCGACATTTGGGCCACGGTGGCTCACGCTCTGGGCATCCCCCTGGATACCGTTTACACGTCGAAGAACGGTCGCCCGATTAAGATCGCCAACAGCGGAAACCCCATCAAGCAATTGATTGGCTAAGCCGCCGTATGCAGATTACTCGTGAAGAATCAGCAGAGGGGGCAAATGCCCCCTCTGCTTGTTTCTAGCGAGAGTTTTGATGTGAATGTGGGCGGGGTCTCCTGGTCCGTCTGACTTCAAATCGAAAGATTTGAAGGTGTTGGGCCGCAGGCGGGCCAGGAGACCCCTCCCATGATGTCTCACGGCAGCCTGACTCTCCAGAGTCGGATGAAATGCTTGGGCTTGGTTGTGTACACAAGAACAAAGAATTCAAAGAATGCGCGAGAAATCGAGAGTTAGAGAACGTAAGACTGACTGAGGTAGTGTGAAGTAGCGGTTCACACGGCAAATTTCGGCCTTGCAGCGTCAAGAAGTTCTTTATCCCCGTCGGGGAAAGGATTTAGAGACCGTCGCCAGTCGGATATTGATGAATGGTTCGACTGCTACTTTGGGTGCGATGTATACGGCAGTTCAAAGAATTCAAAGAAAGCGCCAGGAATTCACGTCAATGTGACGAAATCGTGGCGGGTCAGATTCGATCCTTCGTGACCTTTGTGTCCTTCTGTTTGAAATGGAATTGAAACAGAAGGTCACAAAGAACGCGAAGATTTCAAAGATGTCAGTTCGTTTATCGCGAGACTTGTTGCTGTCATGTCAACCACTGGAAACTCCACGCTCCCGGCGAATGGACCGGCGGTCAATCCGCCGCCGTCCGCGGAGTTCATCCAGTTGTTTACGAAGACTCAGCGTTCCATTTTTTTGTACATCCTGTCGCTCGTCCCGCGGCCGGTCGATGCGGAAGAAATCCTGCAGGAAACCAACCTGATTGTCTGGACGAAGTCGCATCAGTTTCAGCCGGGGACGAACTTCCGGGCCTGGGCCAGTCAGATTGCTTATTACGAAGTGTTGAAGTACCGGGAACGGAAACAACGCGACAAGCTGCATTTCAATCCGGACTTGCTGGAGCTGATTGCGGCCGAATCGCTGCAGCAGGCGGAACTGCTGGATCGACGCCGGCAGGCACTTGCCGAATGCTTGTTGAAGTTGCGAGAAACCGATCGCGCGTTGATTCAATCGCGCTATCGTCCGGATGGGGAAGGTCCTGGGATTGCCGATCAACTGGGGCGGCCGATCAATTCGATTTATCAGTCGTTGTCCCGGATTCGCAAGGTGTTGCTGGAATGTATCAATCGCCGTTTAGCGGCTGAGGTTCGAGGATGAGTCTGTCACCCACGCTGCTGAATGAACTCCAGCCATTGCTGGACGGGATGTGCGAAGAGCGCCTGTCGGTGGCGGAAGAAGCGCACCTCGAAGAGTTGCTGATGGCGAGTGCCGAGGCTCGGGCGTATTACGTGCAGTACATTGATCTGCACGGTTCCCTGCATTGGGACGCCGCATTGGCCCCCAGTGCCGAGGACGATGCCGTCAACGCGCTGGTCGATGCTACGATTCTGCGGCTGGCTCAACCGCAGACCGTCAGCGAAACCACTCACGGCAAACCCGCATCGCAGATTAGGCAAGCGTGGCTGCAACGCGTCTGTGCCTCGGTGGCGGCGGCCTGCATTCTGGGAGTCGGCATTTGGATTGGCAACCGCACGGCGAAAGCCCCGCAGGTCGCGAATCACGATGTCTCGAAGCCATCCGTGGCCAGATCCAAGACCTCTCAGCAACCGCTCACAGGGCACGAGTCCGAACCGGCGGTCCGAGCAGAACCTCACAAGTTCACGCAGGATGACGTGCATCTGGCCGGGCAGTCGGTCACGAATCCGGAGCAATCTGCGGGTGCCAGTGGGGCTGTGGCGGGCTTCGGCTCGGCAGCGCCCGAGGTTCCACCCGTCGCAGCGGCGGTCCCGCCTGGAAAGCAACCGTTTGTGCCCGTCCGGGGCAGCGGTACCATTGGCACGAGCGCAGCGTCATCGGCCACGGTCCTGGCCTTTGTCAACGATCAACTGAAAGCGGGCTGGACGCAGGCGGGCATTACGCCCTCGGCACGTGCCGATGACGCCGAATGGCTGCGCCGCCTGCATCTGGATCTCGTCGGACATATTCCCTCGGTACGCGAGGTTGAAAAGTTTTTGGCCGATCGCAGCAAGACCAAGCGCGCCATCGAAGTTGACCGGCTGCTCGATAGTCCTGAATTCGCGCGGCACTTTGCGACCATCTGGACCGACCTCCTCGTGGGTCGAGCATCCCGTCCGGAAGTCAATCGACCGGCACTCGCGAAGTTCTTGCGAGACAGTTTTCAACGCAATCGCCCCTGGCAGGAGACTGTTTACGACCTAGTCACTGCGGAAGGCCGCACAGATCAGAATGGGGCGGCGAACTTCCTGGTGGCGCATCTGAATGATGGGGCCATTCCGGCGACTGGCATCACTTCGCGACTGTTCCTGGGCACGCAACTGCAGTGCAACCAGTGCCATGATCATCCGTTCGACAATACGAAACAGGAACTGTTCTGGGCATTCAACAGCTTCTTCCAGCAGGCAGTCGTCGTCCGCGATGATGAAAAGTACGACCCCAAAACGGGCCGCATGGTTGTCGCCGGGATTGAACTTGCCACGAAAGATTCTGATGGACCGGTCTATTTCGAGACACGTCAAGGGTTAATGCGGGTTGCCTATCCCGAGTTCGGCGGGACGCGGATCGATCCCGGTCAGAAAACCGGCCGGCGTCGCGAATTGGCCCGGTTGATGACGCAGGGTGAGGAATCCAATCTGGCGCCCGCGTTCGTGAACCGGATCTGGAATCAGTTCCACGGCCGGTCATTCACCCCGGCGGTCGACGACATGGGGTCGCATTCTCCCCCGACCCATCCCGCGCTGCTGGATCGACTGTCCGAGGAATTCGTGCAGAGCGGCTATGACATCAAGCAGTTGATCCGCTGGATCTGCAATAGCGACAGCTATCAATTGACCAGCCGTTTCTCGGAAGGGAATTCGAAGGACAATCCGGAAGCGGGCGAGATCCCGTTATTCAGTCGCATGTACGTGAAGCCGATGAGTCCCGAGCAATTGTACGATTCGCTGGTCGTGGCGACGCAGGGGCAATTGGCCGGCGGCCCGACGCTCGATCAGTCGGACAAGACCCGCGACCAATGGCTGCGGCAATTTGTGGTGTCGTTTGATACCGAAGAAAACGACGAAACCTCGACTCTGGACGGTTCGATCACGCAGTCGCTGTTGATGATGAATGGCGACCTGGTGCGCCAGGCGACGAGTATGCAGACGGGGACCTGGCTGCACAAGTTACTGTCGTCGCGAGAGACGGAAACGGAACGGATTCAATCGCTGTTCCAGTCCGCCCTGTCGCGTCCAGCCACGCCGAAAGAACTGGCGATGGTCAAGAAGTTGCTCAAGTCAGCGGTCAGTCCCGTGAAGAACGGGACCCCGGAAAGCGCCTATCAAGACATCTACTGGGCGCTGCTGAATTCGAATGAGTTCATTCTGAACCATTGATTTCGGATATCTATTCACGCGTTCATTTATCTTGCGGTTTGCAGAATTGGGATCGGGGTTGACCCGTCTGGCGATTTCCTATATCACCCCGGCCTCAATTCTCGGCTCCCGCCATTCGTTTGTCTGCAGTCTTCCCGCTCTTGAAATCTCGCCCTTCCTTGGAGGATGCCCATGCCGGCCATCCGTTGTCTGTGTGCGTCACTACTTCTCGTGCTGACCATCGGCTGCACGTCGACCAAAACGTCCAATACGGCACGTACCGGGACCGAACAGTTGCTGATCTCGAACGCCGTGGACCAGGCGTTGGGAAAGGTCGACTTCAGCCCAATGGCGGGCAAGAAAATCCTGGTCGATGAGAAGTATCTCGACTCGGTCGACAAGGGCTATATCATCAGTTCGATTCGCCATAACGTGCTCCATGCTGGAGGTCATTTGACCGCGAAGCCGGAGGACGCGGACATTATCCTCGAGCTGCGAAGCGGAGGTGTTGGCACGGATATCTCGGACGCGTTTCTGGGAATCCCCGGCATTTCGTTGCCGGGGATGGTTGCCCTGCCCGATCTGAAGTTGATCACCCGTTCGCGGCAATCGGCGTTTGCGAAACTGGGGATCGTGGCCATTGATGCCAAGACGCAGCAGGAACTGCCGGTGGGTGGTGTCTCCCTGGCCATGTCGGATGACAACAACTGGTACGTGATGGGTGTCGGCCCGTATCGCCAGGGAACGATGGAGCAAGAAGTGGAGATGTCGATCGGACCGGGCACGG
>CAMAVF010000286.1 GCA_945861445.1 Planctomicrobium piriforme
GAAGACTTTATTCATCGGGACCCGACATCACAGATCTGGCACTTGGGGAGGGGGAAGGTGTGCGCTGAACCACTTCATCGAAAGGGGGAACACACACCAGGTACCAAGCTGGCGAATTTGCGACCACCGATGAATAATCCAGGCTAGCCCACGGTTAGCACCATTCATCGTGCCCCTCACCCCCAGCCCCTCTCTCCGCCCGGTTCGTACTTTACCGGCCGAGCCGAGGGGAGCCAGACATTCTCTCTTTAGGTGTCGTGCTTTCCATCCATGTCCACAGCAGAAGAGGGTTGGGAATCGAAGATGTCGAAGATGTCGAAGGTGGCAAAGGTGTCGAAGGTGTCGTGACGCCGCCGGAGGCATTAGGTAACTCCGGCGGACGCCGAGCTAAAGCTCGCTTTAGGCTCGGCAGGAGCCTCGCCCTCCCATTATTTGCCTCTCCGCTTAGTGTGTGATCTGGGCGGGGATCCATTCGGGCAGTCGTTCTGCCAGCAGCTTGACGAAGGTTCGGAATTCTTCGTCGCTGGTGCCGATGTAGGGGGGTTGCAGGCGGAGGGTGACTTCCGGGTCGTACATCTTCTCGAAGAGCTTGTCGTAGGAGCCGTCGATCCGGTTGTCGGGGACGGCTTCGAACAGTGTTTGAGCGACGATGTTGATTTCGCGATTGATGGATGTCATGGTCGCGATGTCGCGGCGCTTGCCGGCGTCGAGGAGTGCCTGCAGCTTCGGCCAGTTCATGATGAATGAGGCGAGGATGCTGCATTCGCCGAACATCGAACCGTAGACGTAGCCCGCTTCCGACAGGAAGTGCTGCAACTGCGGTGAATGCTCGATCAGACCCTGCAGGAGTGACAGCGAGTCGCCGCAGTTCTTGGTGCCGACGAGGTTCGGGTGGGCGGCGGCCAGCTTGCCGTATTCCTTGCCGGTCACCAGACGCTTGGTACGCGGCAAGTTGTAATGGACGAACTTGCAATCGGGGAACGTGTTGCAAACTTTTTCGAAATACAGGAACAATTCACTATCTTGCAGGGCCGCCCAATTGGGCAGCGAGATTTGAAAGTGGGTGACGCCCATGTCGCGGCAACGGCGGATGCGTTCCAGCATCGTACCGAGCGACAAGTTGATCACGCCGACCATGGCCTCGGCCTTGCCCGCCTGCATCTCGCTCGCGAAGGCTTTGACGATCTGGTCGAACTGTGTGTCGGTGACGGCATAGCCTTCGCCGGCCGTACCGAAGACATACAGATGGGGCGTGGCCTTCAGCGAGTGGCGGACCCCGCGACGGAAGACGGCTTCCGCAAACTTGTAGTTGTCATCCCAGGGGATGCAAACCGTGCTCATGATGCCTTGAGGATAGCGTTTGGCGGTCGTCGTCGACATGGTTTGGATTCCCACTGTTGTTGTGCGTGTCAGGCAGCTACCTGAGGCACGGAATGATTGTTGCGGAGATCATTTTATCGAGAGTTGCAGGTCTCGCACAGGATACGGATTGATGCACATTCTTATAAACTCTAACAAACCCTCTGCGTCAGTACAGAACCGCATGAAAGATCGCGGTTCTGTACTTCCCACAACCGGTTTTGTTAGGGCGCCTCAGACGTCCCAGCGACTGGGATTGATCCCGGGGGCTTCCGTACGCATGTTCGCGGGACGGTTGGCGACATGATAATCGATGTTGCGTGTATTAAGGCTTTTAAAGAGGGGTCGGACATGGTCGGGCAATTGCGCGACCTTGTCTACGGGCCAATCGGGAATTTCCGCAATCGGTCCCGCCCAGGCTGGTCGATAGGCGATCGCCAGCAAATGGCGGTCTTCCTGGCTGACGTTGGGATAGTTGGCGTGGAAGACCGTTTGATTAATGATGGCGGCGGTGCCCGCCTTGCAGGTGATCATCACTTCTTCCGGATGCCGCAGAAAGCGGTGATAGGGATTGCCATCCGCATGCAGCGACAAATGAGAATGCGGGATGACTTTTAATGGAGCGCGTTCCGGAGTCAGGTCGTCCAGGTAATAGAGGACTCGCACCAGTCGCGGGCTGCTGGCCTGGGCGCCAAAGATCTCTGACCCATAGGGCTGAGCATCCGTGTGAATGGCGATGCCGGGGTGGCCGGGGCGCGACAAGGCGAAATGGCAGCTCGTGCAGATCAACTCGTCACCGAAGAGTTCGGTGAGGAACTCGAGCATCGCCGGGAGGGCAATCAGGTCGATGCAGGCGGGCGAATTCGACCACTGCACGTCGCGATGGCCGCGTTGGTTTTCACTATAGTCGGTGCCGATCGTCGGCAGGTTGTCGAGTTCATCGCGGATCTTGACGACATTGTCCGGCGTGATTAGATCTGGCAAGACCACGTAGCCTTCGATCTCCAGATGCTTGATCCGCTGCGCGGTCGTGAGCTGCGACCAGTCCTTGTCGACTCGGATCGCATCGGTCGTGGTGTTGGTGAACTCAACCGCAGAGGTCGCCATTGCAGAGTCCTAAATTCATAAGGATGACTTGAAATCGATACCGCTTGACATAGGTGTAAGCCATAGCTGAAGGCGAATCAAGCGGCCGTTCAAAGTGGGCAATGGTCTGAACCAATTGCCCTGTCGAACCGTTTGGAAAAGTCGCAAATTCACGCGGATTAGAACGCATGCCGATATTGTGATGCGACCCGGTTTCGGCGAGAATAAACAGTGTCGGTCCGATTATTCCGGTGAGCTAAGATTGCACGGTCGGCAGCGGAGATGAAGCCATGCTTACGGTCCAGGGTCATACGCGGCAACTGTGTGATGGTGTACATCGCCGCGATGTGTTGCGGGCGGCGGGAGCAGGATTGCTGGGCACGAGTCTCACTGGATTGCTGGCAGCCGAAGAGGCGGGCCAGATCGTGCATGCCAAGGCCAAGTCGGTGATGTTCCTGTTCTTGTTCGGCGGCCCGAGTCAGCTTGACACGTTCGACATGAAGCCTCAGGCCGCGCAGCAGATTCGCGGACCGTATCAGCCGATCGCGTCGCGTTCGCCGGGATTGCAGATGTGCGAACACCTGCCGCAACTGGCAACCATGTCCGATCAATTCGCGGTGATCCGGACGATGACGCATCAGCAGAATGATCACAACGCGTGCCATATCATTCAGACCGGTCACGCCATGCCTCCGGCCGAACGTGGGCCGGCGCGGGTGAATGCCACGGAAGTCGATTGGCCGGCGTATGGGTCGGTCGTCGAGTATCTGGATCAACAGGCGGACCACCTGCGTCCGCCCGAGCAACGGCGCGATTTTCCCAGCTTCGTCTATCTCCCGAACCGCCTGGGACATATCCAGGGCTATGACCGTTCTGGACAATACGGCGGGTGGCTGGGACGCAGCTACAGCCCGCTGGCCACGAAGGTCGGGAAACGGGACGCCAAGGACAATCCCTATTTCCGTGACTGCACCGAACAGGATCTCAACTTCCGGGTCGAAGGCGTCGAGTCGCACGCCGATGTGACCGTGGACCGTCTCAATCGCCGGGTGAGTTTGCTCGATCAGTTTGATACGGCCCGACGCGAGCTCGACTTGTCTTCCAAGGTCCGCGACTTTGGCCGGTTGCGCGAACGAGCGCTGGATCTGGTGACGTCGCCGAAGATGCGAGCGGCATTTGATCTGGGGAGTGAATCGCCTCAGTTGCGTGACCGTTATGGCCGGCACCTGTTTGGCCAGTCGGTGCTGATGGGTCGACGGATGATCGAAGCGGGAGCTCGTTTCGTGACTGTCCTGTGGGATTCGCCAGACGGCTATGGCTGGGACAGTCACGGGCATTCGAATGATGTCAAAAATCACTTGCTCCCCGGTCTGGATCAGAGCCTCGCAACGCTGTTGTCGGATATGAAAGAGCGGGGATTGCTGGACGACACGTTGGTCGTCTGCATGGGCGAGATGGGACGGACGCCAAAGCAGGACACGGCTCAATGGGGGCGCGGACACTGGAGCTATTGCTTCCCTGCGGTTCTCGCCGGCGCCGGCATCCGTGGCGGCGCAGTCTATGGACGTTCGGATAAAGATTCCGCATTCCCGCATGAGAAACCGGTCACTCCCGAGGCGTTGGGGGCGACCATCTTCCATGCGCTGGGGATCTCGCCCGAGACGCGATTACACGATGCCTTCGGCCGGCCGGTGTCGGCGATTGATGGTGGCGAGCCTTTGTTGGATTTGTTTGGCTAGTTTGGAAAGTACATCAAGATGAAGCTGCGTCACGTTGCCTTGTTGCTCCTTTGCATGTCGCTGGTGGCCGCCGCCCAGGCGACGGTTCCGACGGTGAAGTTTCAGGAAGGGCTGATCGCCGACAAGTACGGCTATGCATTCGCCGTGATGGCGGCTGATTTCGATGGTGACGGCGATCTCGATCTGAGCAGTGGCGATACCGTCAACGACGTCCTGTACTGGTTTGCCAATGACGGCAAAGGGAATTTCAAGCGGCACATCGTGCAGGACAAGGAGGCGGGCTGGTTTGAACGTCACGCCATCGGTGACATCAACGGCGATAAATTTCCCGATATTGCGATCGTCAAAAACCTGCACGGTCACCTGGTCTGGTTTGAAAATAGCGGCCACCCGGCGACCGATACGCAATGGAAGCGGCATGTCATCTCAACCGACATGAAGCGCGCCTATGATGTGGCTCTGGTCGACCTGAATGGTGATGGCCGACTGGATGCCGCTGCCACGGCCTGGGTGGGTAATCATCTGGCGTGGTTCGTGAATCCTGGACCCGCAGGAGCAGGGAAGGAATGGAAAAAGGAAATGATCGATCCGGAACTTCTGGAATCCCGGGCGATTCGCGTCGGGGACTTCAACGGTGACAAGAAGGCGGATCTCCTGAGCACCGGTCGCGCCGGAAACATGACGGCGTGGTACGAGCAAGGAGCAGCAGGACAACCGTGGAAGCGGCATGTCATTGATGGGACTTCCCCGACTCCTGTTCATGGCGAACCGGTCGATATGGACGGCGATGGCGATGCTGACGTCGTCATGGCGTTGGGATTTTCTGGCCCGGTAGGACCCGAGACCCATCAGATCGTGTGGTACGAGAACGCCGGTCAGCCGGGCCAGGGCGACACCTGGAAGAAGCACGTGATCGGTGGCCTGCCGGGTGCGTTCGAAGCTGTCGCGGGAGACCTGGATGGTGACAAGGATCTGGACGTCGTGGCCACCGCCTGGGGGACCCCCGGCACGGTGATGTGGTTCGAAAACAATGGCGACCCCTTTAAGGGTTGGAAGCCGCACGTGCTTAAGGAAAAGTGGGAGCGTGCCAATCAGGCAATAATTGCCGACCTTGACGGCGATAAGAGGCCGGACATCGCGGCCACTGCCGAGCGTGGTTCGAATGAGTTGCGATGGTGGCGCAATCAGGGGCCCGCGAAGTAAAGCACTAGCCTTCCGTGCTGCCAATATGGTAAAATGGTAGGTCTGCCGAAAGCTTATCCAGCCGCAGATTGACGTACGATCATTCCGGAGGTGCCATGACTGCCTATATTCCTTCCCACGTCACGACCAACCGTCGGACGATGCTGCAAGCCGGATCAATCGGTTTGCTCGGTCTGGGCATGAATCACGTCTCGGCCCTGCGGGCGAGCGAAGTGACGACGGCTGATGCCGTAGCAGGCACTGCCAAATCGGTCATATTCGTGTTTCTGTCGGGTGGACTGGGACAGCACGACAGCTTCGATCCCAAACCCGGGGCTCCCGCTGATATCCGCGGTGAGTTCAATCCGATCTCGACCCAGACGCCGGGGGTGCAGATTACGGAACATTTGCCGCTCTTGGCGGCTCGCAGTCAAAAATGGAGCATGATCCGGACGCTGTCCCATCCGTACAATGGGCATTCCGAAGGACATACGGCGATGTTGACGGGACGGACGCCGATGCCCCCCGGTTACAACGGCAGCAAGCCGCAGCCGAGTGACTGGCCGTCGATCGCGTCGATTGTCGGGGATGCCTTGCCGGGCCGCAGCAATAATCTGCCGCCGGCGATTGCCCTTCCCGAGCAACTGGTGCATATGAGCGGTCGGACCTTGCCGGGTCAGTTTGGCGGCCTGATGGGCAGCCGCCGCGATCCGTGGTTTATCGCCGCGTCCCCCTACAACTCGAAGTCCTACGGGGCCTATCCGGAATACGAATTCCACTTCGTCCGGGGTCGCGAGCGGAATCCCGAACTGAAGTTCCAGTCGCCCAATTTGAGCCTGCCTGAGGGGCTGAGTCGTGCACGGCTGTCTGACCGCGACACGTTGCGTGGTTTGTTGGAAGGTCAGCGTCGCGACTTGGATCAGGCGGCATCATTGCAGACGTTTGATCGGCATCGTCAGTCGGCGATTTCGTTGCTAATCGATCCGAAAGTTCAGCAGGCATTCGATGTGCAGAACGCTCCGGCTGAGGTCCAGGACCGCTACGGACGCAATTCGTTCGGCTGGTCGCTGTTGATGGCGCGGCAGTTAGTCCAGGCGGGTGTCAATCTGGTGCAGGTCAACTTGGGGAATAACGAATCGTGGGACACTCACGACAACAATTTCCCGTTGCTGAAGAATTGCCTGTTGCCGCCGATGGACCGCGGTATGTCGGCGTTGCTGGATGACCTGCAGGCGTTGGGCCTATTGGATGAAACCTTGATCGTCATGTGTGGCGAGATGGGGCGCACGCCGAAGGTCAACGCACTCAACCGCAGTCCGGGCTGTCTGGCGGGACGAGACCACTGGGGCGCCACGCAGTCGGTGCTGGTGGCTGGTGGCGGCATCAAGGGTGGAGTTGTGGTGGGCGAGACTGACAAAGAGGGTGCCTACCCGATCGACAACATGCAGCGTCCGGAGAACATGGCGGCGACCATCTACAATGCCCTGGGGATTCCAGAGGTTGCGGTGTGGAAGGACGAAACCGATCGTCCCCATAACATCTACTACGGCGAGCCGATTCTGTTCGCGTAAGGTCCTACGGGAACTCAATTCTTACCTCGTCCAACTGGACATAGCCTTCGGGCAGGCGATGCCGCCAGACGGGGTAGTCTTTCTCGGGACGCAAACGATGCGGGCTGTCATTGATTGGCCCCATCGGAGCGATGTCGAGCGGATAAAGTACCAACAGGATATTGGTATTCACCTTGCTTAGCACGCGTGGCAGTGGAATCTCGCCATAGAATTCGGTGCGATCGTGGCGGCTGTTGAGACTGGTCCACTGGCTGGCATCGGGGACTGCCGTGACGGTTTGTTCTGACCAGTCGGGGGTGACCTCGAAGGGTTGGCCGGTCAACATCCAGCCGGAACAAATTCCATCCTGGACTGACTGCACCAGCAGAGTCAGTTTGGCACCTTGCTCAACGAGTTCTCCCCTGAGTCTCAAGGTGACTTTTGCATTGGTAAAGTCCGTGCTGAAGCCGCCGCTGACAAAATGGTTCTCGCCCGAGACTTCGCGTTGATGCTCGCCGAAAGGGCCGCGCGTCAGCAGCATGTACAAGAGGTGGATGTACCCCGCGCCAGGAGGCGCGTGGTTATAGTCGATCCACCATGGACTGCGCGACACGACGTAGCTGTCGCGATTCTCAAGCGTCTTCGGTCCGGCAGCATTGCTGATCCAGCCGAACCAGCCTCCGGTGCCGTTGTCGAACGTTTCGCGGTAGGTTTTTGATGCAGACAAAGTGATGGCCTCAATCGTCATGGTAGCTGGACTCTCCAGAGCAGAGCTACGGTTTGGCAGGAGCCTTAACTCCCTGTGCTTGGATTCCTAGATCGATGCCGCTTGTTGCAGCTTGGGGCCGAACAGGCGCAGTGCGTTCTCTCGCAGGATCTGCCGTTTGACGTCGTCCGTCAGGTCGGCTCGATCGATCCGCAAACGCTGCATGCACGTCTCGTAGAGCGGCGTGTCAGTGCCGAACAGCACGCGTTCGGGACCGACCGTTTTGACCGCCCATTCGATCAACTTGGGAGTGATCGAACGGGAACTCGAGGTGTCGGCCACAACATTGCCGTGACGGCTGTGCTGGATGCCACGGACCTGGTGCGAGTAATCATTGTCCCAGCCGCAGCCGATGTGGGCCAGAATCAGTTTCATCTCGGGAAAGCGGTTGGCCCAGTCGACCAAGTCGCTCGCCAGACTGTTCCGTTCGCTGCTGTGCGACAACACGACTGCGCGATGCTGTGCCGCGAACTCGAAGATGGCTTCGCCGTAATCGTTGATCGGGTAGATGTGTTCTTCGGGGTGGATCTTGATTCCCAAGCAGGTCGGCTGTTGCAGCATCTCGGCGGCCTGGCGGTAAGTCTCGGGGACGCGGGGATCGATGACCACGTACTGCAGCAACCCGGGTGTTTGAGGAACGATCCGCGCGGCTTCGATGTTGCCCGCGACCGCATCACCACCTCCGCGCGGCAGCAGCGCGGTTAAGGGCGAGGCGATCGTCAGTTGGACATTCACCTTGCGGGCTCGTTCGACGACGACATTCGCGTCGCCCGTCATCAAGTCATTGACAAGGTCAGGCTTACCGCAATCGTAGGTGCCGTAGTGAGCGTGGACGTCGATCGCCTGGATCGATTCAGTCGACATCGGTGGTTCTCCTGGCTTTCAAGCAGGGGTTTCGGGGGCGGAGGTGGTTTCTATCGGTGTCGGATTCGCAGGCAGCAGGGAGCGGATCAGGATCATGGCGACCAGCAGCATGGCGCCACCCAGGTAGAAACTTGCCACCCGCCCATAGCGGTCTGCGACCTGACCGTACAGGACAGCAGTCAGGCCAGTTAGCGCCGACAGGACATTCAAATACGCCATGTTGACGCGGACATATTGCTTACGCGAGGCGGTCGTCACATAGTTTGGGAAATAGGCTCCAAACAGCTCGCCCGCCCCCATGATCCCGAACGCCGCCATGTACCACCAACCAGTGCTGCCGATGGCCCAAGCCACGCCAATGATGAGAATTGAGGTGGTCGCCATCAGAGTTGCTCGCGGGCTGACCGTGGCGAGCAACCAGCCCAGCAGGGCTCCCGCCACCGCCTTGCAACCGAAACGCAGAAAGCTTTGAATTCCCAGCGTATCCGTATCGGATCCCAGCACAGTTTTGGCATGCAGCGAGATGTTCGGAAAGATGGCATTGCCGCCGGAATAAACCAGCACATACAGCAGCACGGCAATCAACACGTTGCGGTTATTCACAAACTGTTTCAAGCCCGTCAACATTTCGGCGAGAGGAGTCTGAGAACTCGATGGCTCGCTCTTGTCGAGCGGAATCCGGAACATGGCCACTGCAATTCCGGCAATCAACAGTAACGGGGCGACTGCAGCGAACATGGCCATGTAGTTGTAAGGAAATGTGAGGCCGAAGGAACGTCCACCCAGCAGCCTGCCATCGAACACGGCGTCTTGCAGGAGTGACCCTACGCAGGCGAAAAGTGGACCGATACCGAAGGTCAGACCCAGGGCCTTGCCACGGCGCGAGGTTGAGACGCCCCGCCGCAGAGAATCCCACATGGAAGTCAGGAGCACCCCGTTGGCAGCGCCGAAGACAGCTCCGAAAACGATGACCACAATCGTCGCGACCCGTGGAGAGGCCCCGCTGCCCAGTGTCACGGCGACCGCTGCAGAAACTGTCACCATCAAGCCGACAGCCACGTATGCCAGCGGTTTGACATGCCGGGGGCT
>CAMAVF010000287.1 GCA_945861445.1 Planctomicrobium piriforme
GAGAAAATAGCTTCCGAACTTGGACATCCTGAGTCATCGCAATCGTCCGCCGTTCGGAAAATTGCCATTCTCGTCTCAAGACCAATCTGCTGCGTCCAAACCGGGAATTCTAATTGTCGCCAACGGGAAATCTAATTGTCGCCATACACAACCGCGAACCCCAGACGTCAGGTACAGCCTGATCCACCTACATACATACTTCCACAACCCACCGGAAGACGAGCCCATCTCACCACCGGTTTCTGCAAATCTTACAAAACGCGTCGAGAGTGGGAAGATTCCTTCAATTCATATTGCAGCGTCTGAACGTGATTTGTATTCTTCCGCCTCCGCTCAGCAAATCTTCATGCAGTTTCTCAAGTCTTTAGTTTTTCCCCTCAAAAAACTCGCCAGACACCAAACTCGCTTCGCGATGGTGCCGCACGACGTTTGCCATTTCCCCGCAGTCATCAACATTCAATCCAGGTCCGTCATTGTCTCACAATGGCAGCCCCCCGCTCAACAAACACTTCCCCACAACTGACTTTTCTCAATGAGTCGCCACTGACCGCCCAGGGTTTCCCCGTGCGGTGAGTTGCCGAATCTACCTGCCTGAGGTGGATCATCGGCGGCGACAGTTCTTGATCTCATGGAGGCATTCCATAATGCAGAAGCTCTCGGTGCAGGCCGGCAAGTGGCGCAACACGGTGCTGCTGGCGGTGGTCCTGGTGGCCGTTTGTGGCTGTAACGGCATGAACGGATACGTTAATAACCGAGCAGGAAGCGCCTACTATCGCCGTGGCCACTATGCCATGGCACGGCAGGAATTCCAGCGGGCGGTGGCCAATGATCCGAACAACCCCGACTACTACCACAACCTGGCCACAGCCTTGAAAAAGGAAGGCGACTACCAGGGGGCCGAACAAGCCTATCGCCAGGCATTGACGACCGACCCGGCCCATCAACCCTCCTATCACAGCCTCGCCATGTTGCTCAACGAACAAGGACGCGGCGGTGAGGCCTCGACCATGCTGACCGCGTGGGAAGAGACTCAACCCTACAACGAATCAGCCCACATCGAAAGTGCCTGGCTGAGCCGCGAGCAGGGTGACTACGCCGGAGCGGAAGCCAAACTGGCCCAGGCCCTGCGGATCAACCCCAAGAATCACATCGCTTCCAACCAACTGGCCCAAGTCTATCAAGATTCCGGCCAGAGCGAACGCGCCGTCGCCATGTACCAGCGGTCGCTCAATCAACGTTGGTATCAGCCAGAAGTCCAGTCTCGCATCGCCACGTTGAAGTCGCGTAACCCGGGCATCGCCGAAGGTGACCCGCAACTGGCGTTGCTGTTGCAAGATACCTACTCGCAAGATCAATCGACGATGGCTTACCAGCCGCCAATGCTCAGTAGCGACCCCAACGGCATGGTCATGCAGTCTGCCTATCCAGGCACCTACCAGACCTCTTATCAAATGGCACCGACACAATCGGCACAATGGCTGCCCGCCTCAACCACACTACCAGTCGCCCAGGGAACGACGGTCATCAATCCGACCCCGGCCCCGAACGCTCCGGTCTATGCCGAGACACAACAAGCCATGACGCCGCTCACTCCCGCTGTTGACCCCGCGCACACGCATACCAGCGAATTGCCAGTCGAAACTCCCCGTTAAATCGAGGCCAAGTCTGCAGAGCGGAATCTCGTAAGAGTTCCGCCAGAACCCGTGAAGTCCTGTAGCCGCCTTCGCCAGAAAGCGGGACGCGTCTTTCCGACGCCCTCCCGCAGTCTGGCGACAGCGGCTACTTGCATTTCACGATGGATTCCCCGTCAGACCTGCTGTTGCCCGATTTTTCGGGTCACCTTACAATCTCGCCAGAATAGACCGGCCAGAATAATCCGGTTCGACACATTTCAGGGATGGAATGACCACGGACGGATCGGACCGTTCAGCAAGGAGGCTGCCGTGCCCCAGATGATTCGCCATTGCCTGTGGGTGACACTCGCCGCAGGAGTCGTGTTCTTTTTGAACCTCGGCGTTCCTCAACTCTGGGATGAGGACGAACCCAAGAACGCCGCGTGTGCTCGCGAAATGCTCGAGCGTCACGACTGGGTCGTTCCGATGTTCAACTATGAATTGCGTACCGCCAAACCGGTGCTCGTCTATTGGTTTATGATGTGTGCCTACGAGATCTTCGGTGTCACCGAATTCGGCGCACGGTTTTGGTCGGCCGTCATGGGCATTGGCACCTGCTTACTGACCTATGGCATTGGTCGCCACCTGTTTCAACCCGCCGTGGGCATGTGGGCCGCATTGATGTTGGCCGCCGCATTGATGTTCGGAGTCGCCTCCCGAGCCGCTACGCCCGATGCTCCCTTGATCTTTTTCAGCACGTTATCGCTGGCCATCTTCGTCTGGGGACTCCCATCGACCGTGATCAACCGGCGATTGACTTTCTCCGCACACTCCCTTGATGCATCAATCTCGACATCACCATACGCCGTCTTGCGCCAATATCTACCTCAATCCTGGTGGACGTACGCCGGGATGTACGCGGCGATGGCCGTCGCAGTTTTGGCCAAAGGACCGGTGGGCGTGGCCCTGCCCACGCTGATCTTGATGGGCTACCTCTGGGCCGTGGAACTCATGACTCGCCCCGCAACGAAACTGGCCTCTGCCAGTACCACACCCGGATCAACTACGTTCTGGCAGCAGTGCAAGTATGTCCTGAAGAACCTGTCACCGATCGCGATCTGGCGCGTGGGCTGGGTTCTGCGACCGCTGACCGCCATCGTGCTGGTGGCGTCGATCGCCTTACCGTGGTACGTGTGGGTCAGTTGGCGGACCGACGGGGCCTGGATCGCCGGCTTCCTCGGCAAGCACAACATCAACCGCTTCATGCAACCGCTGGAAGGTCACTCCGGCCCCATTTTCTATTATGTCATTGCAGTCTTGATCGGCTTTTTCCCGTGGTCGATTTTCCTCACCGTGGCCTGCGTGCGACTGGTCCAACGCCTGCGGAACGCCAACGCCTGGACTGCCGGAGACCTGTTTTGCTGCTGCTGGGCGACAATCTACATCGGATTCTTCTCCCTGGCGAGTACCAAGCTGCCCAGCTATGTCCTACCTGCCTACCCCGCACTGGCCTTGATTACCGCACGCTGGGCGGTGGAATGGCTGGCCGCCCCACAGACGACCGCTAACTGGCTCCGCCGTTGGGGCTTTTTGAATCTGTCGGCCTTCGGCCTGCTATTTGTCATCGGAGTGCCCCTGGCGACCGCCAGGTTCCTCCCCGGCAAATGGTACATTGGCTGGGCAGGATTGATTCCCCTGGTGGGAGGTCTCATCGCATTTACCTACAGCGAACGGCAACAATTCGCCCGAGCCATCCAGGCCTTCGGTGCCTCCGCGTTGTTATTTACCGGATGCTTGTTTGGAATCGTCGCCGTGCAAGTCAATCCACATCAAACCAGCGCCGCGCTGATGACTCGCATTTTCGCACAGAACACTACACCGCAGATCGCCGCATTCGACTATTTCGAACCCAGCCTGGCCTACTACGCGGGCCAACCAGTTCAACGAATCAAGACTGCCGAGCAAGCCCTAACTTTCCTACAAGACGTACCGGGAGCCCACCTCATCATTCGCGACAAGCATCTCCAGACGTTCCAGCACGCCTTCGGACAGAAATTACAGGTGCTGGACCGCCGCCGCCGATTCCTGAAAAAAGACGACATCCTGATCCTCTCGGCCAGCAGCAACCCCTTCGTTCGACATCCCAACGAAGCCCCTCCCATCGTCGCCCCCTTCATCATTGACGAATCGGCAAACCGCACCGCAACAGCCCGAGACACCACCCCCCGCCAGTAGCCATGGCCCGCTCACCCTCCCGCCGCCTTTCACTCTCCAGATTCACTCTCCACGATCAGTGCAGAGCACATCCGTCTCGCCTCCGCCCCACTCGGAAGCCAGTACGACCCCCGAGACGACGAGAAATGCCCTCGATCTCATTTCCCATAAACCAAGCCTGGACAGTACGTTACGCACAAGTCATTCTTCAACTAAAGGACAGGCATATTTCTTACGATTGAAAACTACCTTCGCAGGAGATTTAAATGCCTATCCTTTATTTTGTGTCCTTTATCTTGGCGTCGCGGATTGTTGGTCTGGGATGTTTGCGTTGAGGTGCGGGGTTCTGTCGGGTAAACCGGTCGGAATGACTTATCTCTCTATATCGATTCTGCCGATAGGTACGGTTAGACCGGGAAAGTGTCGCCTGTGATCGAACGCCCGTTCGTGACGTGACGCTGGCTGAGACAACGCGTTTTAGTGGTTCAGTCTTGATCAGACTTCTACTGAAATCAGGGGCTCGCTTCTTCCACTTGCCTGTTGCACTATTCGATATTGAGGAGTGGCACCGATGGCCATTGCACAACGTTGCCTGTTGTTGGCAGTTCTGTTTGGAACCTGTTACGCCGGACATGGCTGGGCTCAGGATTGCGGCCCAGACTGTCATTCCCGCATTCGTTCCCGCGTGAAAATCATCAATCGCTGTCACCGCTGCCGGCGTGAGACTCCCCAATGTGGATGTCCGGCCCCCATGATGACACAACCGCTCATTCCAGCTGCTCCGTTGATGATCCCGCAGACCACCATGCAGCCGGTCTACGAAACGAAATATTGCCCGCAACGGGTCGTCACCAATCGCACAGTGGTCGAAACCCAATATCGCGCCGAAGCCTACACCGAAACGGTGCCCATTCAGACGACAGAAAACATCACGGTCGACGAGGGCCACTGGCAGCAGGTCTGGGTTGCGAAGCCCGTGACCAAGCAAATCTGCAAGACTGCCTACACCCAGCGGACTGCCTGCCGGACTGTTCCTCAGCAGGTGACCCGAGTCATCCCTGAAGTCTCGACGACTATGGTTCCCGTGCAGACCGTGAGGTACGTCGCCCGCCAGACGTGCGTTCCCGCATGTGCTCCAGCATGTACGCCGGGAGCAGTAGGGACAACCATGAGTTCGTACCCGGCCTTGTCGAGCTACCCCATGCCTTCCTCCACGATCAGCACCGCCTATGCTCCCACACCGGCCTATGACTCGGCTCCGATGAGCAATCCGGTGCCTGAAGCGCGATACCTCGATACGCCGTCCAATGCGGCACCGTTCAGCAACGGCCAGATTGATCGCACCTACAGTCCGCCGCAAGCCGTGCCCCGCCGTACTGTCCAACCCACTTCGTACGCCGACGAACTGGCGCCCCGTGTCAGCGCGGCGGGAATGTTTAGTCGCCCAGCTCCCTCAGCCGCCGCGGTATGGCGTGCCAATGGGTCCGTCGCCCGCTAACGCCACACGTCCGCAAAGTCATGACTGACCATCCTCAGCCCGGACGGCAATCGCCTCCGGGCTGTTGGCATTCTTTGGGGAGGTTGCCGAACGGCAGCGAATTAGCCGAATCCTGGACATCCTTAAGTCACGTGTTGCCGTTTCACCTCAAAACTGACAAAACCGCTCCCTGCATGCGACCGTTAGTTTTCCAGAGTTCTATTCCCGCTAACGCATTGTGGAGTGCAGTTCCGCTGGCAACTTCGGCATCAGCGGGAATACTCTCTGCGTGGACATCGATCCTTACGCTTAGAAGCCCTAACAAAACCGGTTGTGGGAGGTTCAGGACCGTGACATTTCACGCGGTTCTGAACTGACGCAGAGGTCTTGTTAGAGTTTATTAGTCACTCTCCAAAATCGCGGCAGTCTACATGACGTCATTCGATCTTCCGGCCTTGGCTCCGACAAGTCACCTACCAGGCACTCTCCGGCAATCCCTGTGGTCAGCACTCCGGCCGTGGACCTCAACGGGACTGAGTATCCCGCATCGCCGTCGCCCGGCCGCCTCGCGATCGCTGGTCGAGAGACTCGAATCCCGCTGCGTACTGACGCAGTTTGATGTCGGCCCAGGTCTGGCGTACACATCCATTGGCGCAGTACCGTGGGACGACCTGCAAGCCGGCGATACGGTCGCCATTCACTATCGCCCTGCGGCCTAACACGAAACGATTCTGATCTCCGGCAATGGAACGGCCGAAGCGCCGATTCGCGTCATTGGCGTGGCCGGTCCCAACGGCGAACGACCGATCATTGACGGCGAAGATGCCGTGGTCGATCCCGATCTCCACTATGTCTATTCGGGAATTCCCACTCGCGGACTGATCACCATCAGTCCCAACGATAGCTTCACCTGGGGAGACAAACCCTCCTATATCGAAATCAGTGGGCTGGAAATTCGGAATGCCCATTCCGGAAACTCCATCATACGATCCGGCACGAGCGTCCCGTATCTCACCAATGCCGCAGGTATCTATGTCGAACGCGGCGAGCACATCACAATCACAAATTGTGAGATCGATCACAACAGCAACGGGCTGTTCGTAGCTTCCGGAGGCGACGAAGCCACGCAGTCACGTGAGATCCTTATTCAGGGCAACTACATCCACGACAATGGCAACGCCGGCAGCGACCGCCAGCACAACGTCTATACCGAGGCCATCGGGATCACCTTTGAAGACAACCACTTTGCTCCCCTGCTGCCCGGTGCTGGCGGCAGCAATCTCAAGGATCGTTCGGCTGGCCTGGTGGTGCGCAACAATTGGATCGAGGGTGGAGCTCATCTGCTCGACCTGGTCGATGCCGAAGGGAGCTACGAACAGGCTGGCGACGACCCCCGCTATCAGCAGACGTTCGTTTACGGCAATATCATGATCGATACTGCCGGACCCGGAAACGCCTCGAACCTCGTTCACTATGGAGGCGACTCTGGGGACGAGTCCATCTACCGGAAGGGAACTCTCTATTTCTATCACAACACCGTGGTCATCCAGGGCGTTCGCAGCGGAGATAGTGCGCGCTATTTCACCGACGTCTTTCGTTTCGACACGAACGACCAGATCGGCGACATCCGTAACAACATTTTTTACGCCTCCGGAGACCCCGACAATCCAAATGCCGAACCAACTGGCCTCGCACTGTTTGACAACTCCGCTGGTACGGCCTACTTCGCAAACAACTGGATATCCCCCGATTGGCATATCTGGCGCAATGATGACATCCCCGCCGGTTCTGCGATTACGGGAACGGCCAGTTTTCTTACGAATGAAGAAAACGATCCCGGCTTCTTGAATCTCGCGAGCTTCGACTTACACTTGAGCGACACTTCACCGCTGATCGATCAGGCTGGTGCTCTGGTCGCGGCAGCAATTGGTCACCAGGAGCCGACCTCACAGTATGTTGTCCATCAGGGGCATACCACGCGTGATGTGATTGGTTCCGCATCCGACCTGGGAGCATTCGAAGGCTCGACTGCGGCGGCTCCCGCCGGTCCCGGCCACCTGCAGTTTCAGGTGACGACCCAAACCGTTCTAGAGAATTCCGGCGTCGCACACATTGTCGTGCGTCGCGCGGGAGGGACGGCGGGCGCGGTCTCTGTTCACTATGCAACTCTCGCAGGGTCGGCCAAGGCGGACACGGAATTCACACCAATCTCGGGAACGCTGGAATTCGCCGACGGACAAGCAACCACCGAAATTGATGTCGCGATTCTCGACAATCTGTTTTCGGGACCGAACAAGTCGTTCCAGATTCAACTCACCAATCCAACAGACGGAGCCACACTTGGTTCACCCAGCCTGTTGACGCTCACGATTCAGAATAACGAACCGACGCAGGCCGGACCATCGACAGTGCAGTTCACGCAAGCAAACTATTCGGCGAGTGTTTCCAACGGTCAACTGGTGATCACTGTGTCTCGCACAGGCGACTTGTCTCTGCCAGGCCAGATTCATATTGAAACCAAGGGGGGCTCAGCCAAGACCCGAGCGCTCTTCCAGGGACTCTCACAGACACTCAATTTCGCGCCGGGACAACAGAACCAGCAAGCGGTCATCCAACTGGTCAACGAAACATTGGGTAAGGGAAAACGATCGTTCCAGCTAAAATTGTCGAACCCTTCCGGCGGAGTCACCCTCGGGCGACAGGGCAAAATCGCCCGAGTGACCCTGCACGCCTGAGGCTCGACTTGCTGACTGAAATCTACGCACTGAACAGCGGCGTCGACAGATAGCGTTCGCCCGAATCGGGCAGAATAACGACGATGGTCTTGCCCGCGGCTTCAGGACGCTTCGCAATTTTCAAAGCAGCACTCATCGCCGCACCACAACTGATGCCCGCAATAATGCCCTCTTCTTTCACGAGCCGACGTGCCATGTCGAACGCTTCTTCATTCGTGACGAGCACGACTTCATCAATGATCGAGCGATCCAGGATGTCCGGGATAAATCCTGCGCCAATCCCCTGAATCTTGTGCGGTCCGGCATTGCCACCTGACAGGACCGGACTGTCACTCGGCTCCACTGCGATCGACTTCACCGGCACCTTCTTCTCATGCTTCAGATAGCGTGACACGCCGGTGATCGTTCCACCAGTGCCGACCCCCGAGACAAAGTAGTCGACCTTGCCTTCCGTGTCATTGAAGATTTCCGGACCGGTGGTCCGGAAGTGAATCGCGGGATTGGCAGGATTCTTGAATTGCTGGGGCATGAAATAGTTGGGGTCAGCGGCCAATTCTTCCGCTTTCTTGATGGCTCCGCGCATTCCTTCCGTACCGGGCGTCAAAATCAACTGAGCTCCAAACGCCTTCAACATCTGCCGTCGTTCCATCGACATTGTTTCGGGCATGGTCAAAGTCAGCTTGTAGCCCTTGGCCGCACAGACATATGCCAGAGCGATCCCGGTGTTGCCGCTGGTTGGTTCGACGACGTGCATTCCCGCCTTGAGTTTGCCGGTCTCTTCGGCATCCCAAATCATCGACGCTCCGATACGGCACTTGACGCTATATGCCGGATTACGGCCCTCGATCTTGGCGAGAACTGTCGCGGTCAGACCTTCCGTCAGATGGTTAATCCGCACGAGAGGCGTCCGGCCGATCGAATCGGCATTGTCTTTGAACACGGGCATAACAGGCTCCTTCCAAAGAAGTGGAATTGGCAGCGACTTTCAAATACGCCACCGCCCCCCACAGTCGAACTGATAACGGCGACCGCGGGTACGAAAACCGAAGAGGTTGCAGGCGTCGTCGCAATTATGGTGGAAACCCCAAACGACAGCAACACCGACCATCCTCCATCAACACCAATAAAAGGACAGGCATCTCTATTGACACAACTCGCCAGCTTGTGAAGAATAGGAACCATCGGGAAAGGAACTCTCCTTCCTTGGTATTGGCTCGGAAGAGGCACCCTCGATGACAACCGCACGCAAATTCCTCGTGGACTCCACGGTGACACCGTTCTACCACTGCATTTCGCGGTGCGTCCGGCGGGCGTTGCTCTGTGGTGAGGGCCACACTTACCGCAAACAGTGGATCGAAGACCGGTTGCGAGAACTCGCTGGCATCTTTGCCATTGATGTCTGCGGGTTTGCGATCATGGACAATCACCTGCACGTGCTGCTGCATTTGAATTTGCCTCAGGCCGCAGCGTGGTCCGCTGAGGATGTGGCTCGTCGCTGGCTGGTGTTGTGTCCGCCGCGAGGCAT
>CAMAVF010000288.1 GCA_945861445.1 Planctomicrobium piriforme
AGAGACCGCTGGCAACGAACCTGCAAAACCGGCAGCCGCCGCTAAGGGACTCAAGGGTGTTGTCGCTGCCGATAGTGCCATTTGCGACATCGATGGTCAGCTCGGCAAGCTGATTTATCGTGGATACAACATTCATGACCTGGCGGAACGCAGCAGTTTCGAAGAAGTGGTGTTCCTGTTGCTCAATGGCGAACTGCCCAATCGTCAGCAACTGCAAGAAATGAGTGCGACGCTGGCCAAGCATCGCCAAATGAATCCGGCGGTGCTGGCATTTCTGAAGACGCTGCCCAAAGACGTCAATCCGATGGCCGCCCTGAGGACGGCGATCTCCCTGGAAGGGGCCTACGATCCCCTCAGCGAAGTCAACACGCATGCCGCGAACTGGGAAAAAGCCCTGCGTCTGGTGGGACTGACGGCCTCGGTCGTGGCCTCGTTCCAACGCATTCGCCAGGGCCTTGAGCCACTTTCGCCGCGATCGGATCTGTCCCACGCGGCGAATTTTCTGTACATGATGAATGGCAAAGAGCCGACCGCCGCAGCGGCTCACGCGATGGACCTGGTCCTGATTCTGCATGCCGAGCATGGTTTCAACGCCAGCACTTTTGCCGCCCGCGTCATCGCGGCCACGCTGTCTGACTTATATTCGGTCATCACGGGTGCAATCGGGGCATTGAAGGGTCCGCTGCACGGTGGGGCGAATACCGAAGTTTTGAAGACGTTGATGGAAATTGGAGATGTCGCGCACGTGGCCGACTGGGTCGCACAAAAGCGGGCCAAGAAGGAAGTCTTCATGGGCTTCGGTCACGCGGTGTATCAAGTGGCCGATCCACGAGCCCGGCACTTGAAGGCCCTGGCCGAAAAACTGGGTCAGGATTGCGGCAATCCCAAGTGGTACGACCTTTCGGTCGAAGTCGAGAAGCAAGTTGACGCCGTGATTCATAAGCCGTGCAACGTGGACTTCTACTCGGCCAGTTTGCAGTACTACATGGGCATTCCCGGCGACTTGTTTACCTGCATTTTTGCCGTCAGCCGCGTGTCGGGCTGGTGTGCCCACGTGCTGGAACAATGGGTGGATAACAAGATCATTCGCCCGTCCTCGAACTACACGGGTCCGGCCGAACGTGGATATTCCCCGATGGAATCTCGCGGGTAGGGTGCATTGAACGACGAATACAAGCTCGAAGCGCAAGCGAGTGCATTTTGATTGCTCATTGACGAAGGAATGCACTCGCTTGCGCTTCGAGCTTGTATTTGTGGTCACTTCATGACCGCTCCATTTTCAAGGATGTTCGCTTCGTGGTGACTTACGGCATTATTCCGGCGCGACTCCAGTCGACGCGATTGCCTCGCAAGTTGCTGCTGAATGAGACCGGCCGGCCGTTGCTGCAATACACCTGGGAGGCGGCTCGGGGGGCGCGGTTGCTCTCGGACCTGATCGTCGCCGCCGACAGTCCAGAGATTCAACAAGTCGCCCGCAGATTTGGGGCGCGCTGCGAATTGACGGGAGAGCATCCCAGCGGCACCGATCGAATTGCCGAGATTGCTCGTCGGGTGTGCCCTGAAGCTGAGATCCTGGTCAACATCCAGGGGGATGAGCCGGAACTCGATCCCGCGAACATCGACCGCCTAGTCCAACTGCTGCTCGATCATCCGGAAGCGGAAATGGCGACTTTGGCCACGCCGATCCGCTTGCGAGCGGATTGGGAAGCCAATTCGTGTGTCAAAGTTGTCTGTGCGGCCGACGGGCGTGCGCTGTATTTCAGCCGGTGCCCGATTCCATTTGCTCGTGATCGCGATCCGGACGAACTGCTGGCCCATGATTCTCCGTGGCTGTTGCACCTGGGTGTGTATGCCTACCGCCGCGATTTCCTTCTGCGATTGACCCAGTTGCCCCCTTCACGGCTGGAACAACTTGAGAAACTGGAACAACTTAGGGCATTGGAAGCGGGAGCTTTGATCCAAGTTGGGATCGTGGACCATCGCGCAGTTGGCATCGACACTCCGGAAGACTATGCTGCATTCGTCGCTCGGCAATCTGCGAAGGGTCAGCGATAACTCCATCTCCCACGTTGAGCCATACTGAAAATAACACATGACCAAACATATCTTCGTGACGGGCGGCGTGGTCAGTTCATTGGGCAAGGGGCTGACTGCCGCATCGATCGGGTTGATTCTCGAACGACGCGGGTTGCGGGTTCGGATGCAAAAACTGGATCCGTACATCAACGTCGATCCAGGCACGATGAGCCCCTATCAGCATGGTGAGGTCTACGTCCTGGAAGACGGCTCCGAGACGGACCTCGATCTGGGGCACTACGAGCGGTTCACCAATGGACCACTCTCGAGGGCCTCGAATTGCACGACTGGCCGCATCTATCTCAATGTCATCAACAAAGAACGCCGCGGGGACTACCTGGGCAACACGGTTCAGGTCGTGCCGCACATCACGGATGAAATCAAAGATTGCGTGCTCAGCCTGCGGGGCGATGACGTGGACGTTGTGATCACCGAACTGGGTGGGACGGTGGGCGATATCGAAGGGTTGCCGTTCCTCGAAGCCATCCGTCAGATTCCGCTGCAGATTGGCAAGCAGAATTGCCTGTTTATTCATCTCACACTGGCCCCCTATCTGAAGGCGGCTCGCGAGCTGAAAACCAAGCCGACACAACACAGCGTCCAGCAACTGCGCGAGATCGGTATTCAGCCCGACATTCTCGTCGTGCGGACGGAACGGGAACTGGGCCGATCGAATGCCGAAAAAATCGCCCTGTTCTGCAACATTGAAACGCGCGCTGTCATCGAAGAGCCCGATAAGGAATTCTCGATCTACGAAGTCCCACTGGGCCTGGTGGAACACGGGTTGGACGAACTGTTGATCGAGAAAATGGGGCTCAAGGCGGGACCTTTAGATCTCAGCCAGTGGTCAGGTCTACTGCATAAAGTCCGGAACCCGCAGCACGAAGTCACGATTGCGGTGGTCGGCAAATACATGCAGCACAAGGACGCATACAAGTCGATCTACGAATCTCTCGATCATGCCGGTTTGGCCCATTCCACCCGGGTACTCGTCAAACGGATTGAAGCCGAGGATCTGCAGGAAACTCCCCCAGAATCGCTGCTCAGCGGCGTGGATGGCATCTTGGTTCCAGGCGGGTTCGGCATGCGCGGGATTGAGGGCAAGATCGAAGCCATCAATTACGCGCGGTTGAATGACATTCCCTTCTTCGGAATCTGCCTGGGGATGCAGTGCGCGGTGATTGAATTCGCTCGTAACGTGCTGGGCTTGCACGACGCCAACAGCACGGAATTCAGCAGCGACACCGAACATCCGGTGATCTGCTTGTTGGACGAACAGAAGAAAGTCACCCACAAGGGCGCTTCGATGCGGTTGGGGGCGCAGGACTGCCTGTTGACTCCTGATTCACGAGCGGCCCAAATTTACGAAGCGAGCAAGATTTCGGAACGGCACCGGCACCGTTACGAATTCAATCCGGCATTCCGCCAGAAGTTCGAAGCTGCGGGTTTGCGCCCCACGGGTTACAGCCCGGACGGCGGCTTGGCAGAAATCATTGAGATTTCCGATCACCCCTGGTTCCTGGCGGTGCAGTACCATCCGGAATTCAAGTCGAAGCCGCCGGCTCCGCACCCGTTGTTTGCGAGCTTCATCGAGGCCGCATTGACCCAGCACCAGCAGCGCTTGCAGGTTGGTGTCTGACGACCGTTGGCCTGCGGGCTTGTGGGGCCTCAAGGGGGAGTTTTTTCGCCACGGATGGACACGGATTGAACACGGATTAGGAAAGATAAAGAAGAATTTGGATGTGACTCCTGCCGGGGTACGCCGTGAAGAATTTTGTAGCGGAATCTCGTAAGAGCTCCGCCATTTGCCCGCCGACTTTGAAAGTCCCTAAACATTTCAACTGCTGGGACACGCGTCAGAATTCTCACGAATTCTGCTACATCAAAATTCTTTACGGAATAGCGTGGCAGGGGTGATATCCAATCCTTCCTAATCCGTGTTTCATCCGTGTCCATCCGTGGCAAAGAATTCCTCTTCTTCCCCCGTCAGTTATAGCCTGACTTACCTTGCTCCAAATCTGGGGCCAGTACAGCGAGGAACCCTTCTTCGCAGAGTCAGGTGTCTCGCCGGTTGGTTGGGCGTTCCGGTTTAACTTGCGTAAATGTCACCATTTCCCCGTTTTATGGTGACCGAGTCGCCGTATGGGTTTGGTTGTGAAGTCTATTTAATGTCGTAAGATGTATTATAGTAATGTGTTGCGTTGCGGCTACTGCTCGTTTTCGAGTCCCTGCGTAATTCCGAAGTTCACATCGAAACGGCTCATTAAGATTCATTTCCGAGTTTTCAAGATGCGCGTTCCCCGATAAAATTTCCGGACTCTGCGTTTTTTGAGGTAGAGTTGTCAAAAAGCATCATTGCCGCGGAAGTCGTGCGCCTTGCTGAGGAGTGTTCCTCGCGCGACGCGATTCGCAGTGTGATGTCTGGCCCTGCAACCCCCCGCCGCTCATGTCGCACGAAGCAATGTTCACCGGTTGTGAAAATCTGGCCTTCATTGAAGACTTGTATTCCAACTACGTTCGGAATCCGCAATCTGTCGCGCCGGAATGGCAGACCTACTTCGGTCAGATGCTGAATGGCGACCGTGCCACGGCGACTGCGCAGATCGGACCGTCATTTTCTCCGCCGTCTTTATTTGGAGCGCGTAACGGCCAGCTGAATGGTCACGGCGGTAACGGACAGGCGGGCTCGAATGGCAGTTCCGCCGCGCACGATATGGAAGTGGCCGTCCGGCAGGAGAAGGTCACGCAACTGGTTCGTAACTACCGGATGCGCGGCCACCTGTTTGCCAAGGTGAATCCCCTGGGTGAACGAGCCACGACCAGCGAAACCTGGCGCGATGAAAAGCATCTGGATCCCAAGCACTTCGGCTTCACGGAAGCCGATATGGGGCGACGGTACTCGACCGTGGGGATGGGCGGGGCCGACAATCTGACCTTGAGCGAATTGCTCAAGCGATTGCAGACGACTTACTGCCGCTACATCGGTGTGCAGTTCATGCATATCGATAATGTTGCCGAACGCGAGTGGCTGCAGAATCGGATGGAGCTATCGGAGAACCGCATTCAACTCAGTCAGTCGGCCCAGTTCCGCATCCTGACGCGGTTGACTGATGCATCGACATTTGAAGATTTCTTGCGGACCAAGTTCAAGTCGGCCAAAACCTTCTCCCTGGAAGGGGCGGAAAGCCTGATTCCGCTGCTGGACATGGCGATCGAAAAGGCTGGCGATCAGGGTGTCGAAGAAATCGTGCTGGGCATGGCCCACCGTGGCCGGTTGAATGTGCTTGCCAATATCCTCGCCAAGGACAAATCGCAGATCTTCCGCGAAGTCGCGGACCTCGATCCCCACTTGTACGAGCAGCGCGGTGACGTGAAGTATCACCTCGGGCACAGTCGCGACTGGACGACGATGTCCGGGAAGAAGGTCCATCTGTCGATGTGCTTCAATCCCAGCCATCTGGAGTTCGTCAACCCGGTGGCCCTGGGCCGCACTCGTGCGAAGCAGACCCGGCGAAATGACACGAACCACTCGAAGGTCATGTCGCTGCAGATTCACGGCGATGCGGCGTTTGCTGGCGAAGGAGTGATTCAGGAAACGCTCAATCTGAGCCAGTTGAAGGGCTACGAGACGGGTGGTTCGCTGCACATCATCATCAATAATCAGATTGGATTCACGACCGGCCCGGACGAAGCCCGTTCGACCCAGTACTGCACCGACATCTGCAAGATGTTGCAGATTCCGATCTTCCACGTGAACGGCGAACATCCGGAGGCGGTGGCCCAGGTCGTCAATCTGGCGATGGATTTCCGGCGCGAGTTCAAGCGGGACGTCGTAATCGACATGTACTGCTATCGCCGTCATGGTCACAACGAACAGGACGAACCCCGGTTCACCCAGCCGTTGACCTACAAGTTGATTGATCAGCGGGACGGTGTTCGCGAAACCTATCTTGATCATTTGATCATGCTGGGTGGTGTGTCCATGGACCAGGCCGAATGGGTGGCCGAAGAGACTCACCGTGACATGGAAATGCAATTAGAACGCGGGACTTCCAGCGATTACAAACCGCAGTCCGATACCCTGGGTGGCCAGTGGCTGGGCTATCGCGGCGGCTCGGACAAGGAAACTCCGGATGTGGAGACGGGTGTCCCAATCGAACAGTTGTCTGCCTTGCTGAAGAAAATGGTCACAGTCCCGCCCGATTTTCATGTGCATCCGCGTTTGAAATCGATGGTGCTCGATGCCCGCGTCGAAATGGCCGAAGGTAAGAAACCCCTCAACTGGGGTGCCGCGGAACTGCTGGCCTACGGGAGCCTGGCGTTCAACAAGACACATGTGCGGTTGAGTGGCCAGGATTGTGGACGTGGGACGTTCAGCCATCGGCAGGCCGTCTGGCACGATGTGGAAAACGGGAACACTTACTGTGGTCTCAAGCACCTGTCGCCGGATCAGGGCACCGTCGACATCTTCAACAGTCCGCTGTCTGAAGTGGGGGTCATGGGCTATGACTACGGTTACAGTCTGGACTGCCCGTCGGGCCTGGTGCTGTGGGAAGCGCAGTTCGGCGACTTCGTGAATGTGGCCCAGGTGATTATCGATCAATTCATCGTCAGTGCCGAAGAGAAGTGGAAGCGTCTCAGCAGCCTGGTGTTGTTGTTGCCGCATGGGTACGAAGGGCAGGGGCCCGAACACTCCAGTGCGCGGCTCGAACGCTTCCTGGCGCAATGTGCTGAAGACAATATCCAGGTGGTGCAGCCCACGACCCCGGCCCAGATCTTCCACGTCTTGCGGCGGCAGGTCCTGCGTCCGATTCGCAAGCCGTTGATCGTGATGACCCCAAAGAGCCTGCTGCGTCTGCCGGAAGCGTCGTCAGCGTTGCAGGACCTGTCGACCGGTACGTTCCAGCGGATTTTGCCGGATCAACATCCCAGCTTGAAGAAACCGAAACGCATTCTGCTCTGCAGCGGCAAAATCTATTACGAGCTGGCTCAAGAGCGCGACAAGCTGAAGCGCGACGACGTCGCGATCTTGCGCGTGGAGCAACTGTATCCGTTGCGTCCCGAGCATCTGGAAGCGGCGTTGTCCTCCTATGCCGCAGGCACGCCGGTCTTATGGGTGCAGGAAGAGCCGGAAAACATGGGAGCCTGGTGGTACATGCGGATCCACTTCGGCGAGCAATTGCTGGGGCGGTATCCGTTCTCGGTGGTCGCCCGCGGTGAATCAGCCAGCCCGGCAACCGGCTCGCACAAGAGCCACCACAACGAGCAGCACAAGATCCTGGACCAGGCATTTGCTGGGCTATAGGCGAAGCTCGCTCGATACAAGCTCGAAGCGCAAGCGAGTGCATTCCCAAATGTGGCAGGTGAGCCCCGTCTCGTCAGGGCTGGGGTTCTTTGGCTATTGAGCCTTTGCCGCACGAATTCACCCCCGCCCTCACGGGACGGGGCTCACCCATTTCATTCTTCTGCACGCATGCAGGCAGTTGTGCCATCAGGAGCGCAAATTCAAACTTGCGATTCGAGCTTGTATTGGGATCAGTCGTGTTGTGCGCGATGAAAAGCAAGCCTGTCGTACGGTCCAGCCGTTGAGATCAAGCAAGGTCCCCGCTGCGTCCGGCAGCTTTCACGTGGAACGTGAAGGCTACAATCAATACGGGCAATTCATTTTCACCAATCCCGACAACCAGATTCACCGATATTTCATTGTGTGATGATGTGCGGGCGGCAACGGTAAGGGTCAAACGGTCTCTGCCGCCTGCGGTGATGCGGATTGTCAACGTCACCGCAATCGCGGGCGATTGGCAAAATATCTGGGAAAAAACTTGTCCTCAGTTTGTCTGATTTGTATATTTGAATGAGTCCTTTGAATTTTGTGTGAAGTTTGTGGCAGCGATAGACCACAGATCGTGCCTGCAGAAGTGGGCCTTAATCCGGCCCACCCCGCCGTTGTTGCTGCTTTGAGTTGACCTGCCTCGCGAAGTGCGCTCTCGCTGTGGACAGTCTGACGAAAGACCGCCTCCCAGAAGAGTGGCACCCTGTTTCATACTGGGTGAACCATGCCGTTTGATTGCAACCTGCCCGCAGGTGATTGCCTATTTGATTCGGGCCTGATCCAGGCTCTTGAGCATAAATGGCTGGCGAGCCAGCAATATGGCGAAGATCTCGGAATGCTGTTGATCCGTGATTGGTGCCAGCGTCATTGGCGGACGTTTCAACGCTTTCGCCGCATCGAACATCTGTTGGGCGAACACCGCTATCAACAGTTTCCCGCTGCAGAATTTGGCGTGTGGAAGGGCCGGGTTCGAGAAGAAGGCTCGTTGTTCGATATCATTCTGGGTGCGTTTGAGTGTGGCATGGAGAACCTGGAATTTGTGAACTGGACCCGCCTGCAACGACTGCCTGAAGAGGAATCTTACGAGCTATTTACGATCCTCGATCCGAATTGTGTGCGGCTCGATCAGTCATTGATCCTGGAACGCGCCTCAGAGCGACTTGTGCTGTGTTGATTGTCGCTGATCGCTACTGATTGGCGGATCCGTAGCCCGCTCGACGGCCTGGGTAGGCCGTCCGACTTCCGACAGTTACGTATGCACTCTGGTGGGCACTCTTGCCCGATCTCTGCGTGCGAAACATCAATACAGACGTCAGCCTGCGCGACTGATCAGCCGCTCGCACTGGATTGATTTGTTGCGCCCCCCTACCATGCGGGTCGGAGGACTCCACGAGCTATGTACGAACAATTCTTCGCGGCGATCTCGGACTTTATCCACGACAACTGGATGAAGGTGTTGACCGGCTTCGTCCTGATGGCCCTGGGCTGGGTGTTTGGCAAACGCAAGGCGCGGTCCGATTGGCGGAAACGGGAATTTCTGCATCGGTTAAACGTCTCGCTGAATCTGCTGGTGCCCGGCGAACCACTGCAAATCCGCACGCTGCTCGAAAAGAAGTGCGATGAAGTCTTCTTGAATGTCGTGGCTACGGAAGCAGTCGCCGCTGCGGCCCGGAAGACGCGGCCGGACAATCCGCTGCTGCCCCTCCCACAGGCCGATTACTGGCAATACCTGAACGCCGTCTTGAACGAGATTTCCGAACAGTTTTCCATCGGCGAGATCCGTCGCGACCTGGGTCTGCCGGTGACGCGGGGCAAATACCTGATTTGCCTGACGTGCGAGTGTGCCGGAGAAATGCGGACTCGAAAAGTTCGGGCGATGGTCATTCAGAAGAAACATTTCGAGAATTTCCCGTCCACGCAGCCCAAGCTGGAGCATGCGTCCCATGTCACCCGCTGGGAGACATTGAAGGTTCTCGCCGAGCAATACAAGAAGAACCCCTGGCAGTTTATTGAGTTGGAATTATCGGTCGCGTGAAACCACAAAAGGAGAGATGATGACTCAGGGACCGGCGGTCGATGCAGATCTGTTGAAGACCGCGGTGGCGGCCGCTTTGGCTGGGGGCGCCGTGCTCAAGGACTGG
>CAMAVF010000289.1 GCA_945861445.1 Planctomicrobium piriforme
CCAAGCGAGTTTCAAGACGGCCAAGTCACGCGTGGCCAAGGGGACCGCTGAATTGGCATTTGTCGGTGACGAGGTTCCTGGAGATTATAAGTTTAAGATTAACTTTAAGAAGAATGGAAACTTCTCCTTCAGTTACCGCTAACCAGCTAACAGCCTGTTGAAAAAGGTGTCTGGAACTCTCCGAACGTCGTAAAACGCTCCGATTCCGTGTGGTTGGCAAAGTTCCAGACACCTTTTTCAACAGGCTGCGAACTGTCGTTTGAACGGAGGCAAGACATGGCACTGCAGCTCAAGCCGAACAAGTCGGCTGGCGAGCGGGCAAAACGCATCGTATGCAATGAAATCGACGCCTCACTGCGAGATCTATCGCGGCCGGATCTCGGATTGGAAGAATTGAACGAAGTCGTTCACGACGTCCGCAAACGTCTGAAGAAAGTGCGTGCGGTGTTACGCCTGATTCGAGAGGAATTGGGGGAAAAGACTTACCGCCGAGAGAATCAACAAGTCCGTGATTCGGCTCAACCGCTCCGCGACATCCGCGATGCCCAGGTCCTGATCGAGACCCTCGATAAGCTGACTCGTACTCCCAGTCATGATCTTTCGTTGCGAGCCTGTGCCGATTTGCGTGAGTTACTGGAGGTTCGGAAACAGCAGGTCTACTCCCAGTTTTCGAGTACCAGACTTGGCTGCAGGCGTGTCTTGCGAAGCCTTCGCAAGACACGCCTGCAGTCCCACGCCTGGAAGCTGGCTCGGCTGAGCTGGGCCGATCTGAGGCACGGCCTTAAGCACGTGTACGTCGCCGGCTCGCAAGCCTTCGTCATCGCGAGCGCCAACCAAACGGCGGAGCACCTTCACGAATGGCGCAAACAAGTCAAATACTTCTGGTATCAACTGCAAGTTCTACGCCCCGTTTGGCGACACGCTCGCGATGATCTCGGCCGCGAGTTGGATGTGCTATCCGAGATCCTGGGTGAAGATCACGATCTGGCCGTCTTGCACCAAGTCGTCCAGACAGAAGCTATTGCGGGGGGCCATGACGCCGAACTGGAAGACCTGACGATCGTGATTGATGACCGTCGCAGTGCATTGGAACGCGACGCGTTTGAACTCGGGCAGCGAGTTTACGGCCACCGACCCAAAGCCCTCATCGAGCGGATCGAACGCTGGTGGAAAGCGTGACCAAGGCACAACGTGGCTGGCTGTAGCATAATTGCGGTGAGCTGTGTAACTTGGGTGGGATCAAGAGGTTCTGTCGTTTGCCACGCCTTGGGTGTTGACACCTCATATATGATGGCATAGGATACCGATTAGATAAGCGTTCGTTGAATTAATGCGGCCATCACCGTTTTTGCGCTCTCAGCCTCATCCTTCCAGAGGTCGTCGAGAGTTAACGACTCGGTATTCCGTGACGGGAGAAGCCTAGCGTGCTTACCATTCAAGGTCGGAATCAAACATTTTGTGATGGTGTGTCCCGTCGCAGTTTTCTGCAGATTGGCGGTCTATCCATTGCCGGGATGGCGTCGCTGACTCTGCCCGATCTTTTGCGTGCTGAAGCACTTGCAGGTGCTGGTAGCCGCCACAAGGGTGTTATCAACATTTTCCTGGGTGGCGGTGCTCCGCACCAGGATATGTGGGAGATCAAGACCGACGCCCCCAAGGAAATCCGCGGTGAGTTTTCGCCGATCGCGACGAAGATTGCCGGCATTGAAATCGGTGAGACCTTCCCTCTGATCGCGGCGAAGATGGATAAGTTTGCCGTCATCCGTTCGGTGGTCGGCAATTCGGGCGGCCACGACGCTTTTCAGTGCTTCAGCGGCTGGGAGCGGAATTCGATTGCGTCAGTTGGTGGACGTCCGAGCATCGGTTCGGTCGTCTCCAAGCTGGGTGGTCCGGTCGATCCCGGCGTCCCCCCCTTCGTTGCGCTGGCAGAAAAAACACAGCATGGTCCCTGGTCTGAGCCAGGTGCTCCCGGCTTTCTGGGAGCCGCGTTCAAGGCCTTCAAGCCTCAAGGCGAAGGCATGGCGGACTTGCGGTTGAACACCGTTTCGTCCGATCGACTGAAGGATCGCAAGTCCTTGTTGAAGGGTTTGGACAACCTGAAACGTGAAGTGGATGCCACCGGCATGCTGCGCGGAATGGATGCCTTCACCGAAGCGGCGTTTGGTGTGCTGACCTCCAGCAAGCTGGTCGATGCATTGGATTTGTCGAAAGAAGATCCGAAGATTGTGGAACGCTATGGCGACGGCAAGCCCTACAAATTCCAGTACGACGGGGCTCCAACCTGCAACGACCAGTTGTTGATGGCTCGTCGATTGATCGAAGCCGGCGTCCGCTGCGTGACGCTATCCTACGGTCGCTGGGACTCTCACGGAGACAACTTTGGATTGGTGCGCGATCACGGGGCCAAGCTGGATCAATGCGTGACTGCATTGGTCCAAGACTTGGAAAACCGCGGCATGCTGGATGATGTCACCGTGGTGGTCTGGGGTGAATTTGGCCGGACACCCAGAATCAATCCGCAAGCCGGACGCGATCACTGGCCGCAGGTCAATTCGTGCCTGATGGCGGGTGGCGGCATGCGCACAGGTCAGGCCATCGGTGCGACAAATCGACTCGGTGAATACGCCAAGGAGCGACCTGTTCACGTGCAGGAAATCGTCGCCACCATCTATCGGAACATGGGCATCGATCCCATGACCACCACGTTGCGCGACCCCACGGGACGTCCGCAATTCCTGGTCGACGTTCGCGACCCGATTCACGAACTGGTCTAGCAGCCTGTTGAAAAAGGTGTCTGGAACTCTCCGAACGTCGAAACAACGCTCGATTCCGTGTGGTTGGCAAAGTTCCAGACACCGCTCACGTGGCCGATACTGTGAGATGTTCAAATGCAAGACGTCGCTGGGATTCCTGCGACGTCTTGTTGCATTGAGAGCGTTGGACCATCCTCATTTGCAGCATGAAAGTATCAGATTGCCAGCGTTTGCGCGACTCAGGATTCGGTCTGATCAAATTGCGCCCGCTCTCTTTGGGCTTTTTACGTAGTTCCGGCTAGTCGCTGAACTTCCGATGTTTTAAGATGACCCCATCAGGCTCGCATTCCGTGAGCCCGGTCTGTGATAAACTCTGTCCTATCTCCAATTGAATTTGTCCATCCCCCGTCGATTTTCTCGGGGCGATTTCATACGATCACGGCAGCCGCTCGTCAGCTGATCCAATCGCTGTTCTATTTTCGTTTTAATCCAGGTCGCAAACCGCATCATCCTCTTCTAGGAGCGTCACGGCATGCCCACTCGACACTATGCGTATAATCTCTCTGCAACTCGGAATGTTGTCCCAGCACTATTGATCGTCGCGGTTGCCTGCCTGGCTGCGGGTTGTGACAAGATCCAGATTCCTGAAGTTGGCCAGCAAGCCGCGCCGGCCGTGGCACCCGTCGCGCCAGTCGCGGCACCGGTACAGGCTCCCGTTGAGGCTCCCAAGGCCGTGACCGCCCCTCCACCAGATCCCAAGGCTGCTGTCACCGCATTCCTGAAGAAGTCTAAAACAGAAGTCCTGCTGGACCGCGACCTGGTGGAGATCACCAGTGCCGAGGGAGCTGAAGGCTTTGAACTCGTCGAAGAACTCCATCTCGGTGGCCAAGGAATCACCGATGAAGGGGTGTCTCGCCTGTCCAAGTTCTCCAAGCTCAACAAGCTGGAACTGGCCGGCAGCAAGGTCACCGTTGCCGGACTGGAAGTCATCAAGGAACTGCCCGAGCTTCAGTTTCTCGGATTAAACAACACGCAAACGGACGATCGCATCATGTCGACGATCGCGGCGCATCCCGGGATCAAAGAACTCTATCTGGCAAGTACGGCCGTGACGGATGTGGGCCTGAACGAGTTGGAAAAACTGGACGACTTGGAGGTCCTGGACATCACCAGCACCGGCATCACCGGAGCGGGATTTCAGCGTTTCAAAGGCCACAAACATTTACGCTCCTTGATTGCCCAGAGATCCGGGCTGCAGAATGAGGCGCTCAAGTTTTTGGTTGGCTGTCCGATCGAGGTCCTGGAAATTGATATGTCTGGAGTCTCGGACCCGGGCATGATTCATGTGGGCAAGATGAAGCAACTGAAGCGGCTGTCCTTTGGTTTTTCCAGCATCAGCGACGCGGGAATTCAGAAGCTGGGCGTGATGAAAGATCTCGAATATGTGAATGCCCGCAACTGCGCGATGGTTTCCAGTCTCTTGTTTAAGAAGCTGATGACTTGCAAGAAACTGACCTACGTTTGCGTCGTCGGGACCCGCATCACCGCGACTGATTGTGCCAACTTGAAGAAGTTGATCCCGGCCTGTGAAATCGTCAAATGACACGGCCTGTGCAGCGTCAGGCTACGCCGAGCAAATCGTAGCCGCAGTCGCCAGACTGCGGGAATTTCGGTGCGAGAGAGTGTGAGATCCTAGCAAAGTCGGGAAGGCCAAGGATGGCTGACGAACACGATTTCGAAGACGAAGACCTCGATTCCGAAGACGACTTCGCGGCAGACAAAGACTGCAGCGAGAGCATTGACGAGCCTTTGTTTGCGCGCTCGTCGGATGTGGAAGAGGCCACTGAGCTCTCCACGGATGATCTCGAACAGGCTTATTTGAAGGCGCTCGAAGCAATGGAGTCCGCCGAATGGGCGGTGTCCGAAGCGGTCCCCGACGCGGAAATGGAACCCGCAACCGAACCAGAAACCTTGGCACCGGTGGGTGTCGAAATCGCCGGTGCCGACTTTCTGAGTGGCAGCACTGCACCCGATCTGCCAACAGCCGTTGAGACAATCAGCAGCGAGACGCAGCCTGAAACGCCGGTCGATTGTCCGCCGCACAGGTCTGCAGCCACGTCCGTCGCGCGGGCACACGACCCCACGATCAAGCCGTTGCGAGTCATTGAAGCGTGTCTTTTCGTGGGTGGCCAGCCTCTATCCGCCAAGAAAATTGCCGGCCTGCTCGATGGCAATAATGAAGCGAGTGATATCGAGACAGTAATCGATGCACTCAACCTGGAGTATGCGGCACAGGGGCGTCCCTACGAGATTCGATTGGGAGATGGCGGCTACAAATTGACGTTGCGCGCAGAGTTCGAAACCATCCGCAGCCGGGTCTACGGCGTCGGACCCCGTGACGTGAAGCTGTCGCAGGACGTCCTGGAAGTGCTGGCGCTGGTCGCCTACCAGCAACCGATCACCCAGGCTGCGGTGGAGGCTTGCAAACCTAATTCGGCAAATCTCCTGCGTCAACTGCTAAGGCGTGAACTCATCAGCCTGAACCGCATCGACCAAACTCGGAACGGAGTCGAATACCACACGACGCCCCGCTTCCTGCAATTGTTTGGATTGGCGCAACTCCACGAACTGCCACGCCCCGAAGATCTCAGCGTTCGGTAACGATGAGTCGGGGCTGCGATTCTTACGCAATTGGACGGGCGACTTCGCATCCGTCAATCGTTTTGATTCGCTTGTACGGCGCTGGAAAACTTCGACGTCGTACCGGCTGGGTCGGTTGCGGTTGTCGTGATGAAGTCGGCACCGATCGGATCGGGATTCACCAACCCGGTGATGATCAACTGGGCCAACCCCATCGCGTCCGTTAGAACATTGACAAATCCCAGAAAGAACTGCCCGTACCCCGGTTCCCCGGACGCACTGGCGAAAACTTCGATCTGATAGCTGGTATTGGCTGCGGCGGTCAGGGTGCCCGTCAAGCTGGTCACTCCATTTTCGTCCACCTCAGCCGTAGTGATAACGGCCACTGGCAGGTTGTGAAGGCTGCCTCCCTCCAATTCGATGCCGAGTCCTCCATTGTTGTAAATGGAACTGCCCAGAATGCTGTTGCCGGTTCCCTTCTTTACCAGAATGCCGTTCTCGCCATTGAAGGCGATGATGTTACGGTCAACGTGAGTGACTTCATCCCCAGTAGGGTCGACGGCTCCCAGTGCCAAGCCAATCTGCACGTCCGCGCTGCCGTCGATGAGGATCCCGTTCCGGCCGTTGGCTGCGGCGCCTTCGCTCGTGACGTCGGTGCCGATTAAGCTGTTGATGATCTTGATGTGCTGGACTTTGCCGCGGACTGAGATTCCGTTCCACAAATTACCGGAGATGAGATTGGCCGCCTCAAATGCGGGAAGGTCCTCCTCGGGGAACTCGGACCCACCCAGGACAGAGGGCTCGAAGCCGCCGATTTCGATGCCGGTGGCCTGGCCGCTGATATCGATGCCGTTTCGCTGATTGGGTTGCGCGGTAGTGCCGTTCGTCTGCATCCCCACCACCGACTGGCTGACCTGCACGCCCGCGGCATTGCCCTTAATCTCGATTCCGTTCCGTTCGTTGCCCGAGAACTGACAGGTCAGAATGATCGTGCTGAAACTCGTGCCTTCAAAGAAATTGCCGCCGCCGTCTGACGTAATCAGCACGCCACTACGGTGATTGGCAACCTGCGCCTCGGGGTGAAAGGCCGCGATCCCGCCGAACGTGTTCATCAACAGCGTCCGCGACGCCGAGTCCTTGACTTCCACGCCGTTTCGTCCGTTGGCAGCAGTCACGTTCCCAAGAGGGATATTCAGACCGAACCGGGTCTTGTCGGACGTCCCTTCGATGAGGACTCCGTTGAGACGGTTGCCGACCGGAGTGTTATTGTCCGCCCCCAATCCAAAGAAGTTGGCATAGATGATGGTGTTATCCGAGTCGTCGATCACCAGTCCGTTGCCACGGTTACCGCTGATCACGTTGTAGAAGACGAATGGGTTGTCGTTGTCGGGAGGCAATGTTCCATAGAGCCAGTTGCCGTCCGAGTTGATAATCGCCACCCCATCGCCGCGATTGCCGCGGGCCGAAGTACCCGCGATGTCGGTGCCGATGAAATTGCCGTACAGCCGATTGTCATTGGCTTGGTCAATGATCAGGATACCGTTGCCCCCATTACCCGAGATCACATTACCCTGCGGAGGTCGAGCGAGTACTTGGGGGACCATCGTACCCTGATCTGGCCCACGGACTGTGATACGACCCGCCGGGTTGTTCGGCGATCCGTTGAGAGTACCAACTTCTTGACCGCCGATGATGTTGTTGGACGATTGCACAAGGATGCCGTGGCCCGGGAAATTCACGATCTCGAGCGCCATCACGGTGGTCGTCCCCCCCAGCAGGGTCAGACCATTCGCATCGCCGCGCAGGCGATTACCATCCAACGTCAGCATCACTCCGGCGCTATTGTCCACGCCGACCGCCGTGGTCCCATCAATGATCACGATGTCCGTGAGATCCGGCAGCGGAATCCGTCCCGCGGCACCCTGGCCAACGTAGATCGTGTGCGCATCCTGCGTTAGCGTGACGCCGCTGAACTGAATCACATCCGGCGTGGCCGAGGTCCCCAAATTGAGTTCGTTAGCCCGGTTGATGACGTAGCGCAGATCGCCCGAGTCCCCTTCACCGATGTTGTTGTCTTCCAGGCTGGTCACAGTGAAGGTTGACAGTAGCGTGCGGACCTCGAGCACTTCAACGGACTGCAGGGACTTCATCCGGGTGGGAAGAGAAAGTCGTGGCTGGCGTCGTTTGCCGTCGAGACGCTGGATCAATGATCGAAACGCACTGAGAAACGTCACCATGTAAGATCTCCGGAAGGCCGTTCTAAGGTGGGACTGCAGAGGCGGAGGGAATTTGACCCGGGCGGCGAGGTGCTTTCCGAATTGTCGAACGGGATCGACGAATTGGGACCCGAGAGCTTTTCGACCCCAAGAATACACCGCGGATTTGTGACTGCCTATCTCCAGGCTGTGCATTTCACCCAGTTTATGCATTTGCCGTATATTGCGTATTGCCGTATCCGTTTTCCGACGACGAATGTCCCGTTCTTCCGATCCCAACCCGTCCAATGCCAGACGCGTCGCATGTTCTGGTCAGTCGGTTTCTGGTACTCTGTATCGAGCAACATCCGCGTTGCTCTGTCCCCGTGAATGCTCCAGAAATACTTGCTGACAATGACCGCCGAACCTGTCCGTCTGTCGAAACTCATGGCCCAGCGGGGGCTCTGCTCACGACGTGAAGCGGATGAGTACATCGAGCGCGGCCTGGTCCTGGTCGACGGCGTCCCGGTCAATGTCCTGGGTTCCAAGGTCTTCGAACACCAGACGATCACCCTGGAAACAGCGGCTCAACAGATCCAGGCCGAGCGGGTGACGATCCTCGTCAATAAGCCGGTCGGTTATGTTTCCGGCCAACCGGAAAAGGGATATTCCCCCGCCGCGATGTTGATCACCCCGGAGAATCAAGATCCCAATGTCGCCCCCCAGCCCTTGTTAAGGCAGCATTTTGACGGATTGGCGCCCGCAGGCCGGCTGGACATTGATTCGCGGGGTCTGCTGGTCTTTACAAACGACGGCCGCGTCGCCAAGCGACTGACTTCTGAGCAGGGCGAAATCGAGAAAGAGTACATGGTCCGCTTTCGCGGCGAATTAAGGGAAGAACAACTGGCCTTGTTACGCGAAGGACTGAGCCTGGACGGTAAAAAACTGCGGCCGGCCAAGGCCGAATTGATTTCAGACGATCGCCTGCGGTTTGAACTGCACGAGGGCCGACATCGGCAGATTCGGCGGATGTGTGACGCAGTCGGCCTGGAAATCCTCAGCCTGATGCGCGTGCGGATCGGCAATGTCCGCCTAAGCAAGCTACCCGAAGGTTGTTGGCGTTTCTTGCGACCAGATGAAAGTTTTTGAGAGGGTCGTTGTTCCCTCGGGTCTGAACCAGGTTCTCATCGTAAACTGTCCTTCCACCCGGCAGTACGACAACTGGTGAGACGGGGCGGAGTGGCACTGGCGAAGGTGACCAATTCGAGTACCATTGACTTTGCCAGGAGAACGGAACAAGTGCCAGCAACCACTTACTGTTCGCAGTAGTGCATAAGGTTCCTGCCACTTTTTCTCGCCCCTTTTCTCGCCCAATTATGCCTCATCGTCGCTGAGGTCTTCAATCTCTTGGAGTAATTGCTCCCATGTCAGCATCGACATTTCGGCTTGCCGGAGCGATGGTATCAGTAGTGTGTAGAGTTTCTGGTTCTGATCTAGATTTCTACGAGTCCACCAACTGTTCCACTCAGCAAATGCATAGAAATGATTGGGAATATCACAAGACGCCGAAGACTGGTTAGGAGTATCCTCGAAGCCCAGAAAGACCCACGAAGTAATGACTCGAGATCCGATATCACTGAAGTGGCACTGATAATAAATATTGTCTACTATGAACGAAGATCGCATAATCCAGTCACCTTCATTCAAACATGAATACGCGGAGTTCCGCTAGAGGAAAAGGAAAAGGGGGAAAAGGAAAAGGGTCAGGGGTCTCGAAAAGGGGTAACAGTTTAGTCCGAAGTGGGCCAATTGCGGAAGGGGTCGGTACGGGTGAGCACTATCGTGGGCTCCGTCTGTTCGGTTGGTGGTGACCGCCGCGCAGCAGCGAACGAAGTCGGTTCCCAGGGATCGACTGGCCGGCTTCGAGGG
>CAMAVF010000290.1 GCA_945861445.1 Planctomicrobium piriforme
CTCCCTAATCCGGTCAAACCCGACTTCAACTCGCCACGTCCCATCGATGCCGTCGATACCGTGTTCATCACCGACATGACATGGATGGAAGTCCGCGACGCGATGAAAGCGGGCAAAAAGACCGTCATCATCGCCACCGGCGGCATCGAACAGAACGGCCCGTATCTCGTGGCCGACAAGCACAACATCGTGCTCCGCGGCACGACCGAAGCCATCGCCCGCAAGCTGGGCAATGCGCTGGTCGGCCCCATCATTCCCTTCGTCCCCGAAGGCGCGATCGACCCCGCCGATTCACACATGCTCTATCCGTCCACCGTCGGCCTGACCGAAGGGACTTTTCGCCTGCTGGTGAGCGAAATCTGCACATGCTATCGGTCACACGGGTTCGAAACGATCATCCTGATTGGCGACAGTGGCGGCAATCAGGATGGCATGAAAGCCGTTGCGGAACAGCTGAACGCGGCCTGGAAGGACGGCAAGACGCGACTGTACTTCATCCCCGAATACTACAATTATGCGGGGATCGGTGCGTGGCTGGAATCGCAGGGAATCAAACAACGCGACGAAGGTCTGCATGACGACTTCGGCATGACGGCCCAGATGCTGTCGCTTGATCCCAAGAGTGTTCGCATGAAGGAACGGATCGCCGCCAAGAAGTTCAAAATCAACGGCATCGAACTGGCCCCCATCGAGAAGACAATCGCCATCGGCAAGCAGATCATCGACTATCGGGCGGAGATTACGGTGAAGGCGCTCAAAGCGCAGATGAAGGCTCGCTAAGCTCCGCCCCAAATCGATCTCCCGGAACCAACCGATTGCCGCGTAGATAATCTCCCGCGGACATCGGTTTCTTCCCTTCGGGTTGAATCTGCACGATCGAAACCGGCCCCGAGCCGCATTGGACGAGGAGTTGATTCTTCTCGGCCAGCAGGACCGTTCCGGTGGGCTGCGTATTGGCCGGCCCCTCGGCCGCGGCGACCTGGCGAATGACCAGTCGTCGCGGCGGCCGGCCGGCCTGATGCAGGTACGTAAACGCGTTGGGCCAGGGTTGCATGGCGCGCACGTGCCAGTCGATCTCGTCCGCTCGTTTCTGCCACGGGACGCTGCCGAATTCCTTCTGCATCTTCGGGGCGAGTGTCACCAGATTTGGGTCCTGGGGGACTCGCTCGACCGTCCCCTGCTGCAATCGATCGAGGAACTCGGCCGTCAACGGAGCGGCCAGCAGGCCCAACCGTTCCTCGAGTTCCCCTGCCGTTTCGTGCGGCCGGATGGGCGTCTTGACGACACCGACCACCGGGCCGGCGTCGAGAGCCAGGACGACCTCAATCAGGCTGACACCGGTTTCGGTCTCACCGTTCAAGATGGCATAGTTAATCGGTGCGGCCCCACGATACTTCGGCAGCAGCGAGGCGTGAATATTGAAGGACCCCAGTGGTGGGATTGCCAGGAATTTGCGAGACAGAATCTGCCCATACGCCGCAACGATAAAGACATCGGCCCTCAGTCCGGCAAGTTCTTCCAGGGCCTCGGGCGTGTTGATTTTCTCGGGTTGAAACACGGGCGTGCCGTGCTCCAGTGCGGTTTCCTTCATGCGATTGCGGTGGACTTCTTTCCCCGTGCGCATGCGGTCGGGCTGGGTATACAGGCCCAGCACCTGATGCGGAGTCTGATACAACGCCGCAAACGACGGGACCGCAAAATCACCGGTTCCCAACATCACGATTCTCAATCCAGCCACAACAGATCCTTCATCTCAGAGAATGTCACCCAGCGAGTTTATCCTACAACGCAGCCGGAAAATCAAATGGTGACGAACAGCTCGAACTGAACGCAACTCAGTGCTGTGCCACTGCTTTGCCGCTGTACTCGGCGGTCAAGCAGTGCTTTCAACGGACCGAAAACGCACTGCTTAACGACTGGTGTACAGTCGCGAAGCAGTGGCACGCAACCGGAAGCCGCAAGTGGAATGCGCTCTATCCCACGGTCCTGCGATCAGTGAAATCCTTGTCTCGCGGCGTTAGAATGCGGAGCGTCAAACAGACACCTCCATTTCCACCTGAGTCGGGAGTCTCTCCATGCCAAGCCGCGCCACTCGACGTGATTTCCTGAAACAGACTGCTTTTGCCGGTGCCGGACTGTGGGCTGCCGGATCAGCATTCGATTTCTCTCCCACCGCGACCGCGAATGCCAAAGGGCTGAATGTGAATCTTCTTGCACCCCTGCCCATCGTCGACACGCACCAGCACCTGTGGGACCTGACCAAATTCGAACTGCCGTGGACCAATGACAAGGCAGTCGCGTCGCTCGCCAAGAGCTTTGTCACCGCAGACTATCTGAAGGCGATCGAAGGCTCGAACGTCGTCAAGTCGGTCTACATGGAAGTCGATGTCACGCCGTCGCAACAGTCCAAGGAAGCCGACTACGTCATCGACATCTGCGAGAAGGGTAACTCGCCGATGGTGGCCGCAGTCATCTCAGGCCGCCCCGGCTCGGCGGAATTCAAGCCCTACATCACGAAGTACGCCGCGAGCAAATACATCAAGGGGGTCCGACAAATCCTGCAGTCCGACTCCACGCCGGCCGGATATTGCCTCGATCCCAAGTTCGTGCAGGGGATCAAGCTTCTCGGCGACCTGGGACTCAGCTTCGATTTGTGCATGCGACCGGGCGAATTGCTGGACGCGGTCAAGCTGGTCGATCAGTGCCCGCAGACGCGGTTCATTGTCGACCACTGCGGCAATATGGACGTCCAGTCAACCGACGACGGCCTGCGAGCGAAATGGAAGAAAGGGATGCAGGAATTGGCCCAGCGGAAGCACGTCGTCTGCAAGATTTCCGGCATCATTGCCTCGGCGAAACCCGGAGCGTGGAAGGTGGACGACCTGGCTCCCAACATGAAGTTCTCGATGGAAACCTTTGGTCCAGACCGCATCATGTTCGGCGGCGACTGGCCCGTCTGCACGCTGACCGCCTCGTACAAGCAATGGGTGGATGCCTTGAAAACCATCACCGCCAAGACCAGCGAAGAGAATCGCAAAAAACTGTTCCACGACAACGCCGTCAAGTTCTACGGTTTGTCGTAGGGTCGCGATTGGACCCTTTTCGTCCCTTTGGTCCTTTGCGTCCCTTCCGTCCCTTTTTCACAAAAGGAATTAAGGGACAAAAAGGACCTAATTACTGCCCTCCAATTCTGGAGAGTCCCCACGATGCCCTATTCCGCGCGATGGTCGGTGCTTCTGTTGCTCAGCGGCTGGTGGCTGTGTGCTGCTGGTGAACCGCAGGCTCAGAAGGTCGAACCCGCTGGCAAGGCTGCAGCCGCTCCGGCCGTGTTCACTCCACCGCCGATTCAAGTGCCACCCGGATATACCGTCGAGTTGGTCGCCGGGGCTCCTCTAGTAAAATATCCGCTGATGGCGGCCTTCGACGACCGCGGTCGGTTGTTTATCGCCGAAAGCGATGGCCAGAACCTGGGCAAGGACTTGTTGCTCAAGCAGAAGCCGCGGTTTGTGCGGATGCTGGAAGACGTCGACAGCGACGGCAAGTTCGACAAAAGCACGATCTTCGCCGACCAGATGGTCATGCCGGAAGGGGCTCAGTGGCATAACGGATCGTTCTATATCATGTCGGCCCCCTACTTGTGGAAGATGGACGATACCGACGGAGACGGCGTCGCCGATCGCCGCGAATCGCTCGTCGGCGAGATGGATCTCATCGGGAACGCGAACCAGCACGGGCCCTATGTAGCTCCCGATGGGCGGATGTTTTTCTCGGGGGGCACGTTCGGCTACAACCTCACGGGCAAGGATGGCAAGCACGCGGGCAAGGGCAACTGGGCGAGTGTCTTTTCCTGCACGGCCGAAGGCAACGACGTCCGCGTCGAATGCCACTCCGGGATCAATCCCGTCGAAGTCATCTTCACCGAGGAAGGTGAAATGCTGGGCACGTGCGCGATCTTCGACCGGGTCGGCGGCCGGTGCGACTCGTTGGTCCATTGGGTCCACGGAGCGTCCTACGCCGATCGTCAGCGAGTTCCCACGCTCAAGCAAACCGGACATTATCTGCCGGCCGCCAAACGCTGGGGGCAAGTCGCTCCGGCGGGGCTGGTCCGCTATCGAGGCACCCAATTTGGCGCGGCCTGCCGCGACAACTTGTTTGCCTGCCGCTTTAATACTCACGATGTCGTCCGCATGAAATTGGAGCGTGAAGGCGCAACCTGGCGGGCCACCGACGAGGTATTTTTATCATCGCCGAGCATCGACTTTCACCCGGCTGATATCCTCGAAGACGCCGATGGCAGCCTGCTGCTGCTCGACACGGGCGGCTGGCTGACGATGGGCTGCCCGACCTCCAAGATCGGCAAGCCCGAAGTCTTCGGCGGGATCTATCGCATTCGCAAAACGAAGGGCGACGTTCCGGCGGATCCGCGGGGTAGTAAGCTGAAATGGACTGCTGAGACTGATTCGCTGGAGTTAGCCGGACGACTGGCTGACCCGCGACCTGCCGTCCGAGATCGGACCATCGAGGCACTCGCCCAACGCGGTGACATGGTGGTGCCCACATTGGCGAAATTGTCACAGCCCCCCAACAACACGGCGCTGCGTCGCGACAGCGTGTGGACACTCGCGCGGATTGGCACCCCTGCCGCCAGGTCACGCATCGTTCAGTCGCTGGCCGATTCCGATCCGACTGTCCGACAAGCCGCCGCGCACTCGCTCGGAACATTGCGCGAAGCGGGCGCAGTGGAGACCTTGATGAAACTGGTCGTCGCCGACGAATTGCCCATCCGCCGCGAGGCTGCGACGGCACTCGGGCTGATTGGCAACCCCCAGGCAGTCGCGGCACTCTTCGCGTCACTGCAGTCGGCCCGCGACGAGTTTCTCGTACACGCTTTGATCTACGCGCTGATTGAAATCGGACACCCGGCCGCGACGCGCCCCGGTCTCGGCGATATCAATCCGCAGGTCCAGCGAGCGGCCCTGGTCGCGCTGGACCAGATGGAAGGGGGCGAACTGACTCGCGCCGAGGTTGCCCCGCTGCTGGCTGCGTCCGATGCCGATCTTCATCGAGCGGCCCTGGAGGTGATTGGCCGGCACACCAACTGGGGCGACGAAATCGTAAAGTTACTGGGCGAGGCGTTGCAGGTGCGCGAGCCCACTCTGACGCATCACGCACTCATCGCCGGCGCGGTCCCGGCGTTTGCCAAAAACGACAAAGTCCAATCGGTCGTCGCCGAGAGCCTGGGTTCCACAGCCCTGCCAGCCGTGAGACTGACGTTGCTCGAAGCGATCGCGAAAGCGGACCTGACGCAACTTCCTCCGGGATGGATTGCACCGCTCGCCAAGCTCTGTCAGGATCCCGACGAGCGGGTCCGACGGCAGGTGGTCGTCACCGTCGGTGCCTTCAACACGGAATCCTTCGTGACGCCGCTGTTGGCATTGGCTCGCGACACAACGCAACCGAACAGCCTGCGCGTCGCCGCGTTGGCGGCCGTCGCCCGGCGTGACACGGAACTCGCGGATGCCGATCTGCGGCTGCTGATCGACCAGGTCCAGGCCGATGTCGCGCCCATCGATCGCCTCGCCGCCGCGGACGCCCTGGGCCGAGCCTCGCTGTCCGGTAAGCAACTGGCACTGTTGCCCGCGCTCATCGAGAAAGCGGGTCCGTTGGAACTGCCCGCCCTGCTGCGTGCGATGGAAAACGCCGCGCGGTCGCCGCGTGTGAAGAAGGAAGAACTGCGTGACCCGGGCCTGCGATTCATGGGCGCACTGGCCAAGTCGCCCGGCTTGACGGCACTCTCGGCGGCACGGGTGCAGGCCGTCGCCGACCTCTATCCGGACGAAGTGGCCCAGGCCCTCCAGCGAGTGCTCCCCAAGCTCGCCGCCAGCAACGAGGAGCAACGGCAGCGGATCGCGGAGATTGAATCGCAGATCGCCAGGGGAGACGCCGAACGCGGCCGTCAGATCTTCATCAGCAACCGCGCCGCCTGTGCCGTGTGTCATCGCGTCGCCGCTCAAGGGGGCCAGATCGGCCCCGACCTGTCCCGCATCGGCCAGGTCCGCACCACGCGCGACCTCGCCGAGGCCATCCTGTTCCCCAGCGCGACTCTCGCCAACGGCTATGAGAGTTACACCGTGGCAACGCACGCCGGCCGGATCCAGACGGGGCTCATTCGCCGCGAATCCGCCGATGCCATTCACCTCATCACCACCGACCGCGCCGAGGTCCGCATCCCGCGCGCCGAGATCGAAGAGCTCAAACCCAGCACTACTTCGGTGATGCCCCAGGGGCTGGATAAGCTGCTCACAGCTGAAGAACTGCTGCATGTCGTCGCGTTCCTGAAGACACTAAAATAGTAAGCACTTTATATAATCATTATCACCTTGACACGACCGTGATTTCCGGGGCATACTCGGACTCGTCAGTCGTCCTGGGACCGAATCCGTGCGCACCCTTCTGGCAAGCACGGACCAGTCTTGTCGTCACCGCCAAGGAGAGATCGCGGGCTGGTGACGGGGACGACCTTCCATCCGAGACAGGTGCATTTCGGAGGCGCGGTCAGGCAGATGCAAGACGTTACTTTCAATCGGTACCTGGCGCGGAGCGGGCATGTCCTCACTGAAGTCGTGTTGCTGGTGCTGATCCCCAGCCTGTGCCTGGGGGCGTGCTGCCTGTTTGATCCAGACCTCAGCAAAGGCATCCTTTCCGCGCCGCCCAAGGTGCCGGCGCGGTTGGCCAATCCCGTCGCCGATGCGGTCCTGATTGACGAGGACCGAGCCTTAACGGTGCAACTGCACGGGCAGATGCGACTGTGGAGTTTCTCCCAGGCCGCTCCACTCGGCGAAATGCAAAGCCACATCACAGACATTCGCAGTGTCGCGTACTCGAAGAAACAGAAATTGCTGGCGGTCGTCTCGTGGTCGGGAATGTTGGAAGTCTGGAATCTGGACGACCCTGAACATCCCAAGTTGACGCAGAACCCCATGCTGGGCGAGATCTATGATTGTCAGTTCACTCCCGACGGGACAAGATTGTTCACTTCGGGCGAGTTTGGCCAGCTAATTCTGTGGGACCCGCAGACCCTGGAACGCCTCGCAGTCTGGGAGTCTCCGGGTCCGCGCGATGAGTTTCGCAGTCTGGCAGTCAGCTCGGATGGTAAGTACGTGCTGGCCGGAACTTTTTCGGGTCTGATACACGTCTGGGACCAGCAGACCGGCCAGCATCTCCGCAGCCATCAGATCTGTGTCCCGCCGGACCATGCCGACGCGATCATCGGCTCCATACACTTTCTGCCCGGCGATCAGGAATTCATCGCCGCCAGCCGAAACTGCGGGGTGGGGGTCTGGAATGTGGCGACAGGCGTCCGAGTCCGAAAATTTGAAGGCGCGATCACCGAATTCAAAGGGGGAGCAATTTCCCCCGACGGCGAGCGCTACATTGCCGGAACGATGGAGGGCCAGGTCATCACCTGGAACACGGCTACCGGCCAGCAGATCCCCCCCGTGCAGCACCATCCTGGCGCCGTCAAATGTCTTCTCTACAGCACCGACGGACGCTCATTGCTGACCGGCGACTGGAACGGCCGAGTCCTCTTTCATCGCAATTGAAGCGCGGCAAATCACTTGCTCCGCGAAACTCAGCTTGTCGTGTTGCCAGCGAAAGGATCTAATCCGTTCGTAGCAGGGATCGCGTATCCAATCGACAAAGGATCAGTGTCCGTATGAGAACAATGGATGGTGTGCGCCGTATTCTCAAGTCCGCGTCTCTGTTCGGCTGCCTGATGGCGCTCGTCTTCCTCTTTGGCAATACTTGCCGAGGCGCGGACAAGGTCGATGCCGAGAAGGCCCGCTCCAAACTCTTCTTCGATGCTGTCCGCGATGGTAGTGTCAAGGAAGTTCAGAAGTTCATTGACTCTGGCATTGATGTCAACTCGCGCGATGACAACAAGTGGACAGCACTCCACTGGGCTGCCGAAACGCAGTCAGTGGCCGTCATGCGATTGCTGATCAAAGCGGGTGCCGATGTGAAGGCCAAACACCCTCTGGACGGCACGGCCTTGCACCGCGCTGCAATCCGCGGTCCGGCTGAAAGTGTTCGGGAACTCTTGAAGGCCGGAGCCGATGTCAACAATGCCAGTCGCAATCTCGAGCCCACTCCTCTCCACTGTGCCGCCGAATGTTGCAACGCAGAGAATGTGAAACTGCTGATCGCAGCAGGAGCCACGATTGACTCCGGTGAAACGACGGCATTGACACTGGCCTGTCGAGCGGCGGTGGCAGATCAGACCGAAGCGATCGCCATGATTCAAATGTTGATCGATGCCGGCGCCAATTTAGATCCGCCCGGAAATTCGCCACTCCATTGGGTGCGCAGCCGGGCCGTCGCGAAACTTCTGATTGACGCCGGCGCCGACGTCAATCATCGCAACAAACTCGGCGAGTCGCCTTTGCACCTGGCACCGGGTGCGCATTGGGGTCCGAGAGCCGCGGAATTCAAATTGATGATTGCCGCAGGCGCGGAAATCAACGCTCGGGACAAGAACAGATCGACGCCCTTGCATCGAGCCGTGATGTGCGATCTCCCCGACGTGGTGCAGGTCCTGATCGACGCCGGCGCGAACGTCAACGCCCGCAATCTTGACGGCGATACACCTCTGAGCCTGGCTGAACTGATCAAGTCCACCGAAGTCGTAAAACTGCTCACCGCTGCCGGTGCGGACGATGGCCGGACGGCGCTCTCACATGCCGTCGTTCTGGGTGACCTACCACGGGTCAAGGAGCTGATTGCGTCGGGTGCCCAGGTCAACGAACCAGGTCCCCGAAAAAGACTCGCCCTGCATTTCGCCAGTGAATCTAACCAGCTTGAGATCGCTCGGGCGCTAATTGGCGCACGGGCGGACGTGAATTGTCAGGATGCCGAAGGACTGACCCCATTGCATTTGGCGACGACGAAAGCGATGGGACAGATCTTGTTGGACGCGGGAGCAAAGACAGGCCCCAAGCCCGAGTCGCCACATGGAACTCCACTGTTCCGTGCAGCAACTCAAGGCCATCGTGACGTCACAGAACTCATACTCAAGCACGACAAGGCCCCGGTGCCCAAAACGCTGATCGTATTGGTCACGTATTACGGGCAGGTCGATGTTCTGCAACTTCTTCTGGACCGTGGCGGAAGCCCTGACGCGTCAATGTCAGAATACGGTCCGACTGCGCTGTTGGTCGCAGCCACGGGAGCGCTTGCCGATGTTCCAGCTCCCGAGACGGTCACCCTGGAAACCCGCCTGCGACTTGCGAAACTGCTCCTTAAGACCGGGGCCGACGTGAACTGCACATCAAGCATCGGCTTCGAAGGTTTTACGCCACTGCACGGGGTGCATTCCCCGGAATGTCGATTAGACGGCGGCAGTTCGGTAGCAATTCGAACCGGATTGGCCGGCTCTCCAGTGGGTCCAGAATTTGACGAGGGGCTCCGAGTCGCTCAGGGAATCGGCCCGAAGTTGCAGCAGGCTTTCTCCGT
>CAMAVF010000291.1 GCA_945861445.1 Planctomicrobium piriforme
GAACGCCAGGCTCGTTTCTGGATGGACCTCGTCCATTATGCGGAAACGCACGGCCATGATCAGGATCGGCCGCGGCCGAATTCCTGGCCGTACCGCGACTACCTCGTGCGGTCGTTCAATCAGGACAAGCCGTATGCCCGGTTCGTGCAGGAGCAGATCGCGGGCGATGCGTTGTGGCCCGATGAACCCGACGGATATGTCGCGATGGGAATGCTGGCCGCAGGACCCTGGGACGAGAGTTCCTTGAAGGATATCCAGGAAGGGACGCTGGATCGCCAGATCGCCAGATACCTCGATCGTGACGACATGATCACGACGGCCATGTCGACCTTCGTCAGCTCGACCGTGCATTGTGCCCGTTGTCACGAACACAAGTTTGATCCGATTTCACAGGAAGAATACTACCGTCTGCAGGCGGTCTTCGCCGGGGTCGACAAGGGTGAACGGCCGTTTGATCCTGATCCAGCGACCGGATTGCAGCGGCAGGCCCTGCAGACTCAAATCGCCGCGTTGCCGCTGCAGATCGAGAAGCTGGACCCCAGCCTCATGAGTGCCGAGCGTCAGGCGGAAGTGGCCACATGGGAAGAGCGAATCAAGTCCACTGTCTCCCCTTGGACCATACTCAGCCCGGACGCGATGAAGTCCGAACAGGGATCGACACTGACAAAGCAGCCGGATGGATCTTACCTGGCGTCGGGGCCGCGTCCGGAAAAGGACGTCTATGTCCTGACGGCACCCGTCGATCTGCCACGCGTGACCGGCCTGCGTCTGGAATTGTTGCTCGATGACAGCCTGGCTCACAAGGGCCCCGGACGGCAGGACAACGGAAATCTGCATCTCAACGAAGTGACGGTCACCTCCGCGCCGCGCAACAATCCGACCGCCGCTAAGCCGGTCAAACTGATCCGGCCACGGGCTGACTTTAATCAGCAGGGATGGTCGATCGAGATGGCCCTTGATGGCAACCCGGGAACGGCTTGGGGCATTTATCCCGAGGTCGGCAAGTCGCACCTGGCAGTGATGGAATTCGCCGAGCCCATTGCGATGGAAGGGGGCGCAATTCTGACGGTGAGGCTGGAGCAGATCCACGGCGGCGGACACCTGATCGGCCGGTCGCGACTGGCGGTGACGGACCTCTCAACGCCGCTGCCGTTGTTGTCCGAAGTGTTGCCCTCGCAGATCACCGAGATTTTGAAAGTCGAACCCGCCCAACGCACACCCTCCCAGCGAGCGGCCCTGATCGGCTTCGTCGTCAACCTACGTCTGGAGCAGCAGCTTGCCGCACTCCCCGCACAGCAATTTGTGTATGCGGCGTCGAGCTCTGTTCGACCGGAAGGAGGCTTCGTCCCCACGAAGATGCCGCGGATGATTCAAGTGTTGAAGCGCGGCGATATCCGCCATCCGCTGAAGGAAGTCACGCCGGGGACCATGTCCTGCCTGCCCAACCTGTCGGGTGAGCTAGTGGTCAGCGATCCGGCTCGCGAACAAACGCGTCGCGTCGCGTTGGCCAAGTGGCTGGCCGATCACGAAAACGTGTTGACCTGGCGGTCGATCGTCAATCGCATCTGGCAGCATCACTTCGGCCGCGGTCTGGTCGATACCCCGAATGACTTTGGCCGCATGGGATCGTTGCCGACACATCCCGAGTTGCTCGACTGGCTGGCCGTCACATTCCGCGATCAGGGAGGTTCGTTCAAGCAACTGGACCGATTGCTCGTGACGAGCGCGACCTATCGTCAATCGTCCCATTCTCAGGCTGCGTATGCCGAGCGTGACGTGGATGCCCGGTATCTGTGGCGGATGCCGCGCACGCGTCTGGACGCCGAAAGTGTGCGTGACGCCGTGCTGCAGATTACCGGTAAACTCGACCCGAAAATGGGCGGACCGTCGGTTAAGCAGTTCATCCAGTCACCGGGAATTCACGTGACGCCGATGGTTGATTACCTCGGCTATGATGTCGACCATCCGGACAATTATCGGCGCAGCGTCTATCGCTTCATCTTTCGCACGATCCCCGATCCCTTCATGGAAACGCTGGATTGCGCCGACGCCTCACAATTGACGCCGATCCGGAACACGTCCATCACGGCCCTGCAAGCATTGGCCACGCTCAACAACCGCCTCATGGTCAGACAATCCGAGCATCTCGCCGACCGTCTGACACTCGAAGCGACGGGGTTACCAGCGCAAGTGACGCGGCTGTACGAGCTGGTCCTCAACCGCCCGCCCACTGCACAGGAACTGCAATCCGTCGTGCAGCACGCGACGCAATTCGGCCTGGCGAATGCCTGCCGCGTGTTGTTGAACTGCAATGAGTTTTTGTTCGTGAATTAAGGCTTGAGCCCATCTTTCCCCGCCCCCGTTGGGCTCGCCCCAACGGAGCGATGACTGGCCAGTTACCACAATGTGATGGGGGGCAAGCCCCACGGAGAGCTATCTGATGCGATAGCCTATGGTAGATGACCAGTCATTGCTCCGTGGGGACAAGCCCCACGGTGGCAGATAACAGTCGCATCTTATTTTCGTGATCCCATCCATGATGCCACCGGTTGTGGGGCCGGTGTGCTGACTGGTGAGACTGTCACTGGAGCGGGCGTTGCCAACTGACCGTACATCGTTGGGGCTTCGTGGTAGGCGCCACCGTATTGTTTCGATTCGGCGTTGGGGACGTCGTTGATCACGGTGCCGATGATCGTCACTCCCAAGGCCGTCAGGGTCTCGCAGCCACTGCGGATTGTTGTGATCTTGTTCTTGCCCATCCGCACGACGAGCAGCAACACGTCGACGCGACTGGCCACGATGCTGGGATCGCTCACTGCCATCAGCGGCGGGGTGTCGATGATGATGTAGTCGTATTCCGAACGCAGTTGATCCAGCAAGTGTTCGAACGAAATGTTCCCGAGCAACTCGGCGGGATTCGTAGGGGGCATGCCTGAGGACAGTAAATGCAGTCCGGCGATCTCGGAAGTCTGCAGGGCGTTTTCAAACAGAATCTCACCCATCAAGACTTCGCTGAGACCAATCTCATGGCGGAGGTGGAAGATTTTATGCACCTTGGGACAACGCATATCGGCATCGATCAGCAGGACCTTCTTGCCGGCATGAGCCATCGCCAGCGCCAGGTTCGAGGACATTGTCGTCTTGCCATCCTGAGGTTCCGGGCTGGTGATCTGAATGATCTTATGGCCGGCTTTCTGGCAGCGGAAAAACAGGGCCGTGCGGACACTGCGGTAGGCTTCGGCTTCGTGCGAACCGGGCCGCGTGATATAGAACAAAGTTGGTTCCAGATCGGGACGAGCCCGGGCGGCCGACTGCAGGCTGGCTGGTGTGAAGGAAGGGACCTGACCCAGTACGGACAGCCCTACTTGAGTTCGCATGTCATCGGCCGTCTTCAGTCGATGGTCGGTCATCGCCAAGAAATAGGCCAGTCCAAACGCGACCGCAAAGCCGAGTGCCCCGCCCAGTCCCAGGCATTGAATCATCCGCTTCTTCGACTTCTCCGTGAAGACGGGAGCGATTTGTTCCAGCGAGTAGCCTTCGTCATCGACCACCATTCGAGCTCGATCGAGCCGGTTCGTTTCTTCGACATGCAGCAGTCGCATGCGGCGGATGTCGTCGTTGAATTGCTTGTCCTGGGTCAGGAAATGGTCGAACTTCTTGGCATCCTTGTCAGCGTCTTCGAATTCCTTCGTCAGTTCCACGTCGCGGTTCTGCAGATGAGTCAGTTCGTAGTTCAACGCCAACCGCAGTACAGAAATGGCATCGGGCGGAACGATCGCTTGCGCGGTGCCATCAGCTCCCTTCGCGGTGAGCTCTTCCGGCAGGACAACGCCCTGCCGGCGATAGAATTCTTTCACCTGTTGAATGTTCTGGCGGACCGTCATCAATCCATAGTAGCGCGGACCAAATCCAGCACGGACCAGCTTGGCTTCTTCCATCATGAGCGGCACGAGCGTCGACTGTAGTGTAGAGATTTGACCTGTGCTATCTCCTCCCCCGGCCAAGGCAGCTCCGCCTTCGAGTTGCATCAACTTGCGAGCGAGGACTTCCAGCTTGTCTCGTGACTCACCCCGCAGGATGGCTTCTTCCAAAGCGGCGATCTTGGATTTGACGCTCGTGATTTCTGCGCGGTTCTTACGTCGTTCGACTTCGTATTCGAACACACGCTGTTGATAAACATTCGTGGTATCTCCCGCCGCGCCATCGGCCCCGGCTGGCGTCTTCCAAATCAAGGGCGCGGTCTGGCGGAATGCTTCGTACTCTTTTTCTTTGGCTTTGATATCCTTCCACACATTGTCCGCAGCCGTGCGAATCGAATCGACCGATGCCTCACCGTGTCGTTTACGACTGGAAATGAGGTAGTCGTTGTAGGAATCAATGACCGCTTCCAGGATCTTCTGAGCGTCCTTTTCATTTCCCCAATTGAATGTGAGGTTGAGGACGTTCAGAGTCGACTTTTCCTGACCACCGATGCGGCGGACGCGGAGCGATTCCAGGATGTCCCGGTCCGGTTCGTCCGAGCCTTTCAATGATTTCAGTTGATCGAGATGATGCTTTTTGATGGCCGGACCAACGACCTTGGGACTCATGATCAGATGAATGTGTTCGGCACGGTCGCCAATGGCCGACGCGCTGCGGTCATCGCCGTTGTTGGCCTGCTTGGGGATCTTTTTCTCGACGATCAGGGTCGACGAAGCATCGTAGGTCGGGCCCAGCTTGAGCAACGCGAGGATGCCGAGTGTCAACCCAACGCCCAAACCGCCCAGCAGCCACCATTTGGCGGCGAGCGTCACGGTCCAGATATCGGGATGTCCGGAATGGGTCGTCGCGGGACTCGATCCAAACACCGGCAGCGTGTCCGCGGTGTATTCGGGCCCTGACGTGGGGATAGCAGCGTTTCTCGTACTCACGGCAACAGATCCTCTAACAGGCCGTCCGTTGGCCGCTGGTCTCCTCAAGCGATATGGGTTTGTGTAGTTCACCGTGGCAGACGCTGCTAGCGTCTGCGTACACCGACGCTAGCAGCGTCGGCCACGAGGGTTGCCACGGTTAAGCGCGGCATGGCTCCAGCTTCTTCTGTGATTTGTGATGTTGCTGGACGTAGTATTCCACGGTGCGTCGCAGGCCTTCCCGCAGATCGATTTCGACTTTGTATCCCAGGTCTTCCTGAGCACGATGGATATCGGCCCACGAATGTTTTACGTCTCCGACACGTTCGGGTCCAAAATTGGGAGCGAAGGGTTTTCCGAGGAACTCGCAAATCTCTTTCAGCAGTTCCAGCAGCGTGATCGATCCACCGCAGGCGACGTTGTAGACCTTGCCCGAAACACCCTTCGCGTGAGCCGCCAGCAGATTGGCTGAGACTACGTTGGCCACGTAGGTGAAGTCGCGGGATTGCTCGCCGTCGCCGTATATTGTCGGCTGGCGATCGCTCAGGAGCGCGGAAATAAACAGTGGAATCACAGCCGAATAGGGACTGTTGGGATCTTGTCGCGGACCGAACACATTGAAGTAGCGGATCCGGACCGTCTCCAAGTTGTAGGAGGCCGCAAATGCTTCCAGATACAATTCACCGGCCAGCTTGGCGGCGGCGTACGGCGACAATGGTGCCGGCAGTTGAGTCTCGGTCTTCGGCATAATCGGCGAGTTGCCATAGGCACTGCTCGACGCGGCGTAGACCACGCGTCGCACGCCGGCCTGTCGGCAGGCATCCAGCAAGGTCACCGTTCCCGTAACGCAGGCATGATGCGTATCCAGCGGATGGGCAATACTGCGCGGCACGGACGCCAGTGCTCCCTGGTGGAAGACGACTTCAATGCCATCGACAGCCCGCGCGACGCGTTCTGCATCCTGCAAATCACCCTGCACGAATTCCACGCGGTCGCCGAGATGAACCAGATTGTCGAGCGAACCGGTGCTGAGGTTGTCCAGCACGCGGACGGTTTCCCCCTGTGCGACCAGCCGTTCGGCAATATGCGACCCGATAAATCCAGCTCCGCCGGTGACCAGATACTTCGTCACGTTCAATTCCTTCGTTAAGTTTGGGGATGTCAGCCTGCGCATTCTGAGACCTTACGGAAATGTAGCATTCAAAACGGCAACACGAAGATGAGATTTCTCGACGCGTTGCCGTTATGCGACAGTCACGGGCTGTTTGCGGCTGGCGGCATTGGCGAGCGTCGTCCGTAAGTCACTTGTAAGTAAATGTTTGCGGTGTTTTTCTGACTGGAACTTGGGCGTCGTTTCAAAGATCTCGCCAACTGCAAAAAATCCCTGAATATCGCCAACTGATTCCATTTACATAGACAAATGCCCGTCATTGGCAGTTCAATAAGGCCAACTTCGTAGCGCGATTCACGCGCTGCCTGGTCATATGACATTCGAAAAACCGCCCTCAGCCAGTCCCCGTGACGACACTGGCGAAACAGGTGGCCATCTACGCCCTGCAGTTGGGGCGTGGAAATCTTTTGGCCCTGGGGAAGCTGTACGACCTGACCGCCGAGCGGAAGATTCGGTACGCCAAGACGCTCACCCGCAATACGTCGTACGCCGAGGACGCACTGCAGGCGGCCATGTGCCGAGTCTCAGAATAGACTATGCCATCGAGAAGCTGACTCGCATTCTGGAGCCGCTGGCTCGTGAGGAGTCTGCCCATGACTATAGCGGTTTAACTTTGAGAGTTCCGGCCTGCGGAGTGCAGAACCAATCGCCAATGTCACCCCACCGAGCTTGTCTCGGTGGATTCGGGCCTTTGCACTACGTTTCGCTTAACTCGCCAAACGTAGTGCAAAAGCCCAATGACCACTGAGGCAAGCTCAGTGGGGTTTCGTTCGCTGCATTGCGAAATGCCGGACGTCGCAAGATTAAACCGCTCTAGCCACGGTCATTTCAAATTCAACAATTCGCGGCTGTCGCGATGGATCAATCGTTCGATGGCCTCGCAATTCAATCGTGGTAGAGCCGTCCCTTCCAGCATATCGTTCAATTTCCTCAACCCGGACACCGTGGCATTGACGGTCGTGAATGGATAATCGGTCCCGAACAGGACCTTGTCCCAGACACCGTACTCCTGAACCAGCATCAGGCTGTGATAACATTGAAATGGCCGGTAGTGCAGTGCGCTGAGATCGCAGTACACATGGCGATGCTTCCGCGCGACAACGATGGCTTCGCCTTCATAGGGATGTCCCAGGTGGGCCATGATGATGCGGACTTCGGGGAACCGCGTTGCCACGGGATCCAGATGCCGTGGTAACGTGCATTCGATTGGGGCTTGCGCGACAAACGTCGTCCCCGTGTGCAGCAACACTGGTAAATGTTGTTGGGTGGCATACTCCCACAGGGGATCGAGTTCCGCGTCCTGCGGATGGAATCCGGCGTACATGGGCATCAACTTGATGCCACGCAGCCCAAACTCCTGATGCCCCTGCCGCATTTCCTCCTGCCAGCCCGGCTGCGTCGGATCGAGCGACAGGAACCCGATGAGAGTATCAGGATGGGCGGCGACATAGTCGGCCACATACCGATCATCCACCCACAACCCGCTCAGCTTCGCCTTGCCGCCGAAGACGACGGTCACCGTATCGTCCGGAGCCGTCTTGCGGTACTCGTCGTAATGGACCGTCAGATCGAGTTCCGTGCCGGCCTTGGCGCCGCGCGCCTGCTGCCGGAAGTCGTCACTGAAATGCAGCGGGTATTGCCAGGCATGACTATGGACGTCGAAGATCATGATGCGCATTCACAGTTTGGGTGATAGCAGCTTGGCCTACATCTACATCCTGGATGCTCACGAAATTCCACTCAGTTGCGTTGCCCGCCCGACTCGACCGATTCCCACGATATAGGCAGCGGTCCGCATCGGGATCTTTTTCTGCTCGGCGGTCGTCCAGACCTTGTCGAAGCTGGCCACCATGATCTTGTGAAGTTCGGTTCGCACGCGATCCAGGTCCCATTGGAAATGCTGACAGTTCTGGACCCATTCGAAGTAGCTGACGGTGACGCCGCCAGCATTCGCCAGAATGTCTGGCACGACCAGGATCTCGCGGCGTTCGAAGACTTCATCCGCATCGGGTGTCGTCGGGCCATTGGCCGCTTCGACGATCACTTTGGCCTGGACTTGCTCGGCAATCTCCTTGGTGAGCACTCCGCCCAGGGCCGCCGGAATCAAGACATCGACCTTCGATGTCATCAACTCCTGATTCGTAATGGAATCACCGCCGGGAAAGCCTTGAACTCCCCGATTCTTATTGGCGTAGGCCAATAGACCTGGAATATCGAGACCCTCTTTATTCCAGACGCCACCAAACGCATCACTGATCCCCAGCACTTTCGCGCCGGCATCGTAGAGAAATTTTCCAGCAAAACTGCCGACGTTGCCGAACCCCTGCAGTGCGACCGTGGCTCCCTTGATATCACGGTTCAGCCGACGCAGTGTTTCCGCGGCAATGATGGAGACGCCGCGTCCCGTTGCTTCCTCGCGACCGACGGAGCCGTGCAGTTCCAACGGCTTGCCCGTCACCACGCCCGGGCAATCGCCGTGATACTTGGAATACTGGCGGTAAATCCACGCCATGATCTGGGCATCAGTTCCCATATCGGGGGCGGGAATGTCTTTGTCCGGTCCCAGGATTTCATGGATCTGATCGATAAATTTGCGAGTCAACCGCTCCAGTTCGCCGGCACTCAACTCCTTCGGATTGACCTGGATGCCACCTTTGGCCCCGCCGAATGGAATATCCACGACGGCCGTCTTCCACGTCATCAATGTCGCCAGAGCCTGAACTTCATCGGCATCGACTTCGTGATGATAGCGCAAGCCTCCCTTGAAGGCGCCGCGATGGTTGTCGTGTTGGACGCGATATCCGATGAAGGTCGCCACTTCACCATTGTCGCGTTCGATGGCGACCTGAACTTTGACTTCCCGCTCGGGGGTCAGCAGCAGCTTCCGCATATTCGCCGAAAGCCCCATTTGATCGGCGGCCAAATTGAAATAACGCTGAGCGCTTTCCAGACTGCTCATAGCCCATCCTTCGAAGATATTTGGATCCAACGAGACGGTTGAAGAGTAGCAGGTAGTGACGAATGACGAAATCCTAAGTCAAAATCCCAATGACTAATGTCTAATGTCTAAATTAGGAATCACTTGCGGCGAAACCACACCAGGCATTGGAGGCTTATCGGCCCGCAGCTTCATCTACGAGCGAAAATTCGTCTTCATTTAGACATTAGGATTTAGTCATTAGTCATTTCCCAATCCCATTCTACGCTTCGTCTTGCCAGAAAAGGCGATATCTGGCATAACTCCCGACCGTTGACGACGATGCAACGTGGCCCGAGTGCAGGATTTCGGACACCACGGGAATCGTCGCAGGAAGGGATGCCTGCTGGATGTTGGAACCACCCTCAGCACCGCTGCTGAAGCTGTTGCGTGAGCTACGGCTCTGCACGCCCGCCGACCTGCGTCGGTGCCGGGGGCGCGTGCGCCGTATGGCCACTGATTTGCCG
>CAMAVF010000292.1 GCA_945861445.1 Planctomicrobium piriforme
AACCACCACCCGTAATGCGGTGCCAGCCAGCTCCAGACGATCGCGATGATCGGCCAGGCAAGAAAGAACAGCGGCCAAAACCTGCGCACGAGAAATCTCCCTGGAAGGGACAATCAAAACAAGGTCTCACTGGTATTGCGTGCCCACAACTGTCGGTCACGCACGTCGCACTGAGCAACTTTTCGTTCGTCGTATGAAATCTATTAAGGACTGAGTTCGCTGCGACAAGAAACTTTCTATCTCCCCTCGCCCCGGTACGCCGGGGAGAGGGGTTGGGGGTGAGGGGCTTTTCGAGCGTCATTCTGGTGGCATATTTGATCGTGACAGGGACTCAAAGTATTCAGAACTCCGAGTCACTGGTAGATCGTTCCCCTCACCCCCAGCCCCTCTCCCCAGATTACTGGGGCGAGGGGAGATGATTCATCTAATTGTGTTCTTTAACTGAACTCCTAATGCAGGCTGACTATGTTACTTTGCTGGAGCCCCCGCTGCCGGGGCGGGCCCCGCCTGAGCTGTCATGGGCAACCGCGGCTCGATGGTTTGCGGCTGATACGGCACGGCCAGGATGTAGTTCACGATATCCCAAATGTGCCGATCCATCCGGGCGGCAACTTGTTCGTCATTCAGGGCATTGCCCTTCTCGTCGGTCGCATCGCGCAACGCAGTCGCAAAGCCGGCCATTTGAGTCCCCTTGATCCCCGCATAGATCCGGCGATACAGGTCAATGGGACGGCGACCGCCACGGTATTGGCCCAACGTCAGATTACGCGGCTTGATCGCGTTGCCCCAATTGTCGTGCAGGCCGCGATCTTCGAATTTCTTTTCCGGGCTGGAGCCGGGAATGGCCCAATAATCCACCGTGGAAGTTCCGTCACCTCTGGCGGCGAGACCATGACACGTATAGCACTTCAACTTTTCAGACATGTACAGTGCCCGCCCGCGAGTCACCGACTGCGGGTCGGCACTGGGCAGGTGGCGCGGATGCTTCGGAACAATCAGGTTGGCTTCGTCTTCAGCCGCCAACCAGTCGGCGGCCAGGTTGTCTCCGACATCCTTGATCGTGCCTGCAAATTCCGCAGGTTGGTCTTTCGTTCCGGTCGTCAGCTTATTGAAGGTCTCAACGATGTCGGCTCGTTTCTCGTTCTTGACGCGTTCCGTAACGGCCTTCTGCGAGTAGTCGGACGACAGTTCCGCGACCAGCCGTTTTTCGAATTCGCCCCGCATGGCCAGCCAGCGGACATATTCGACCAACGCCGTCAGTTCATTCGCCTTCAGCAAGGCAAACGAAGGCATGCTGGTTCCGGGAATGCCATTCTGCAACACCAGGTGCAGGTCATCGCGTCGGGCTTTGACACCTACAGCGGTCGATGTGAACTTGAATTCGCCCCGTCGATAATCGCGTGGTCGCGGGTTCAAGTACGGCGCGGTCGGACCATTGCCGTCACCGCTGACACCATGACAGTGCAGGCAGTGGCGCATATACAGATTACGGCCGTCGATCAACTGCCAGCCGGGAATCTCATGGCTGGTGGAATAGTGATTGATCTTTGAAATGCGCGCGTACTCAGAAGAAGCCTTATCAGCCGCAATGTCTGCGGACGCTTTCTCGACTTTGCCATAGTCGATCGGCAGCTTTTCCCATGCCACCAGCTTCTGCGGCGTGCCGAAATGCTCGAGAACCGCCTTTTCGACTGGCTTACGAGCTTCCCTGATGAGCTCATCCGTCTCTTTGGAGAGCACGAACGTCGCTTCCGAACCGTGACAACCAGTCAGGCTGGCGACGGCAATCAACACTGTCAGAATTACACCGACTCTCACGGGCAAACCCTCCGAGTCATCCTCGAATTAGGGGCATCGTCGTCTGTGTGACAAGGAGCCACGGCGGACGATTTTGTTGTATTGGAAACGGCCTATTTACCGAACTTCGCCGCATTGTACTTCAAGGTTAACGGTTCCTTGGCGGGAATCGTCACTTTTAATGATCGCTCCAGCGCATTGCCACTCTCATGCCAAACTTTCAGCGTGTGCGTTCCCGGCGGCAACCCTTTGATCGAGAACTCGCCCTTCTCATTGGTGACTGCGGCAAAGCCATGATCCAACGGCAGGTGATACGCTTTCATCCAGGTGTGGACGTCGCACGTCACCGAGAACGGATTCTGCTCGGACTTCGAATAAATGATTTTCAACGCACCCACGCGATCATTGGCACTGACCGCACCGTTGATTCCGGATTGTCGAACGGGGTTGGTGTGCGTGTTGTGCCCAACGGCATCATCACTCAAGACTGGTAACGGAAGCTTGGTCCGCACGATCATGGCATGCGGAATGAACTTGCAGCCCTTCTGATCGAAGATTTGCTTTTCCGGCGGCGGAATCGGAGTGGCCCCCGCGGGCGCCTTTTCCAGATAGACAAACACGTTCTGAATTCCCTTGGATGCTGGATCAACGACCAACGATTCGTCCGGGACCGCCGTGGCGCTACAGACAGTCTTGTCCTTCACTTCCGCCCCCATGGCGATGATCGGGGGCAGATTTGGCGGAGTCCCGTCAAACAAGACTACCCCTACCAGATCAGCAGACCCACCGGCCGCCACGGTCGCCCCCGGCTTGTCCCCAGTGTTCCCGTCGGCCTTGGCGACTTCGGTCGTCGCAACACCTTCGTCGGATTTCTTGATGGTAACGCTGACGGGCGGCGTGTCGGATAGTCCGCAACCAACCAGCATCATTCCGGCGAGCACCAGGCAGATCCCCGTCTTACACGTCATATTCATCGATTTCATTATTTTGACTCTCCCGCTGGCGCCGTCGCGGGTGCCGGAGCAGGTCGCACAAGTTTGGGTTGAGTTTCAGTCAACCGGTGGTAATTCATCAAGGCATCTCGGACGGCAATCGCTTGTTTATTGCCGTCTCCCTCGAACAACTCGACATTTTCTTTCTTCGCCCGGTCAAACTTGGCCGGCATCGAAGTATAGGGAGTAAACCATTCCGGCTTGTACAACCAGAGCATGGTCCATTCTGGACGGAGTCGGTCGGCGACATTGATCAGGTTCGGACCTCGCACGTCTTTCTTGGGATCCGACACCTGATATTCCAAACCGCCAACAGCATGGCACTGCACACACGTCTTAAATGTTTGCCACCCATCCGCCAGATATTTCGAGTGGTTTGCATCCCTGGCCGCCGGGTCCATCTGGGCCAGGTAACTCGCGTCACGCTGGGGCACATTCTGATAGGGATATTCAGCTCCGTCGACTGCGGCAAAGTAATTTGCCAGAGCCATTGCCTCCGTATCACTCATGTTGAACTGCGGCATGCGCAGGACAGTGGTGTGTCGCAGCCGGATCGGATTCTTAAGGAAGTCGTACAACCAGGGCGTTTGAACCTTAATCCCCTCGAGATAGAGCGGCGGCGGCGATTGCTGCCAGGCCATATGCCGGTTCGGATCCGAACTGGCCTTCATGAGCGACACGACGAGCCACTCGGCGAACTCACCACCGCGTGCCGGCTTAAAGCTGACGAGGCTGGCTTCGGGCACGATCAGACGCGTTTTGGGCACGAACAGCTTCTGCCCGATTTTCATCGTTTCCCACAGATCGAAATAGTATTCGCCAGTCCCCTTCTCAGCAGTTGGATCCGGCTTTTGGAACAGCATTCCATGGAATTTGATGACCGGAACTTGCTGCTTCTTCCCATCCCCCGAGTCCAACCCAATCGTCTCGCCGGTTTTGCCTTCGTGAGGTGGTTTTAACTTCAACAACAAGTCCAGTGACGCCTGGAAATCGGACGGTTTTAGCTCGTAGGCATCGCCATCCAGCGTCGCAGGATCCACGCCGTACTTCACTTCCGGCAACTCCAACACATGGCAGCCGGTGCAGTTGTACTTCGTGATTAGCTTTTCGCCTTCAATCCGGTCCTTGGCGGCACCGGTTGGCTGGTACACATACTTGTCTCCGGGCGGTTCAGCCACCAGGCCCAGGATAAAGGTCGCCACCGCTTCGATCTGGTCATCATTGAACGGGAACTTCGGCATCCTCAGCCGTTCATCGTAGCCCTTGGTCTCAATCTTCTTGTAGTCGTAGCTGCGGGGAGCCCGCAATTTCTGCCACAGGAAGCCGGGACGCTCGCCATGAGCAATCTGCTCGTAGAAGTAAGCGTGTGTCGTTTCCTTCTTCTGAACTGCAGGGTCAGTGAAACCTCCGCTGGTCGCCAGTTCGTAAGTGTGCTCGGCACGAGCATGTGTACTGCTGCCATCCGGTTCGCCGTGATGATGCAGGTACTCGTGAATGTGCTCGACGGCGAGCTTGTTCTTACCCTTGCGGCCCCAGTTCTGCAGGGCGGTCCCGATCGGACGAGCCTTGTCGAATCCCGGAATCTCATGGCAACCGTAGCAGCCATAGCGGGAAATGGTCCGCCGACCGATGTAGTTCAGCATCTGCTTTTCGGTCAGCTTATTATCTGCACCGGGTGTACCGGTATAGAGCTCAATTTCGTCCCCCTTGATCAGGTCTTTATTCGTCTCGGGGTAGTAACCCTGAGTCATCACCTTATCGACTTGTTCCTTGGTCAAGACCTTTGAGAGGTACAGTGCGGCCAATTCATTCAGACCACTGCTGTCTTTCGCCAGCGGTTCGAATTTGCCAGTTCCCTTGGACAACAGGTAAGCCGCGATATCAGCCGCCGGATCAATGGTCTGGCCGGCTTCCTCGTAGGTTTCGAGGAACAGATTCGGCATCTTCGACCGCGGATGGTGCAGTTGCGGATTGCGGACCCACGTATAGAGCCAGTCGCGGCCCTTGTCGCCCGGCAGCAGCTTCTCATGGACCCGGCTCAGGTTCGGACCGAAGTCCTCTTTGATCCCGGGGAAGTCATTGTGCGAGTGACACGACAAGCAACCGCGTTGCGAGAACAGCGTCTTGCCGCGTGCCGCATCCGCCTTGTAGTCGTCCGCCGGCTTGAGGAATTCAATCGAGGTCGACTTGTCGAACAGGTAATGCACCAGCGAATTGATTTCGACCGGTGTCAGCTTGGCATCGTGACCATCGAGTTGCCCTTCCAGATGGAAGAACTTGGGCATCCGCGTCTCGGGGCGGAATTGCTGAGGATCCAGTGTCCAGTTCTCGGTCCAGGCGTGCGTCGTCTTATCGCCGATATGAGCGAGCGATGGTCCCACCTTGCGCATTTCACCGGGCCGGGCACTGGGATCGCTCTTCAGCTTCTCGGCTTCTTCCGGAGTCGGCTCGAGTCGCAGGTCGGGACCGATCGGCTTCACACCATCGTAACCATTGATTTCATGGCAGCCGAAACAGCCGTATTGGCGAACGATGTTGTAGCCTTCAAACACCTTCGGAGCCGTCGCACCGAACTTCGGATTGACTCCCAGTTCGACCACGCTGTGGTGACATTTGATGCAACCCGACTCGGTAAACCGTTCGGGAGACATCGGGAATTCCCAGAAGTGGTTATGGAACCACTTGTGTCCGTGATCGTCGGCTTCGCCGTGGCCCTGTGCCCAAGCATGAGCGATGTCGGGCGAATTCGGTGTGTGCGAGGCATTCTGGAAACTGGTCCCCGACCCTTGTCCTTCGTGACAAATGGTGCAACCAAACTTACCGACGGGGTGGGGGCTGGTCGCTGTCAGGTAGACGTCGGTCCGCGGATGCGTCGAATACGGCTGCGGGTACTTGTCCGCCGGGAAGGCCGGAACGCCCCCGCTTTCCGTCATGTCGATGCCCTGATGACACGTGCGGCAGCGATCGAAGCGGGCCACATCCTTCATGCCACCATAGTTGATGGTCAGGATGGGCAACCAATCCTGCTGAATGCGCACCGGCGAGTTAAACCCGTCGATGATCGGCAATTCCATCGACCAGCGCTTCCAGCTCGAAAGAGCCGATTCGGGCTGGAGCTTGTCCAACGCCTTGTGCGTTTGCTGAAACGCATTTTGCAGCTTCTTCTGCTCGGCTTCGACCTTGGCTTCGTTCGCTTCCAGCGCCTTCAACTCGTCCAGATTGACCGAGCCGACTTCCGCTTGAAGTTGTTTCCGTTTCGCCTGATCTGGCTCGCTGTCGATGCTCTGCTGCAACGCGACCTTGTCTCGTTTTTGCAGGGCATCACGACGCGCGGTCACCCGTTGCAGATTCAGCTCGTACTTGCCGACTTGCTCGGAGGTCTTGTCGAAAATGCGTTTCAGACGGTCGAGTTCGGCCTGAGACTTGTTGTCACGCACGGCGAGATCATAGTTGGCGCGATCCACACCCTGCTGGGCCTTGGCAGTCTTGGTTTCGAGATCCGCGCGGGCAAAGTCACCCAGCACCTGACCGAGGGCCAGATTCACCTTCTCGCGAGCCGCCTTGACTTGATTGAGGCTCTGCTGGGCCGCCTTGATTTTCGCACTCAGTTCGGCCACCTGCGAGTTGTACTCGGGCGTGGCAATCTGCTGTTCTTTGTCCTTCAGCTTACTCGCTTGCAGCTTCTGGAACTTGTTCTGGTAGCCGCGCCATTCGTCGTCATGGTCGGCAGCCATCATCCAAATGGTGACTGCCAGTAAGGCGACGGAACTCCACGCGAACACCTTGTGTGTTTGCGGCAGACTGTACCAATATTCTTCCGTTGCGGGCATGTCGTTAGGCCTTGTAGGGCGTCTTTCGGGTGAGGCGGGACTCACCGTAATTGAGTCGGGTCCTGTTACTTATCCAGAGTCTTGCACCCTGGCCGTCAGCAGACGATACGTCTCAAATATTAAAGAACCATTCGGGGATGCCGACCAGATATTTCAAACTGAATGACCACCGCAGCACCATCTTGATGGGCAGCGACGCCATAAACAGCAGAAGATTACTGAACACAATAAACCGGATGAAGCCCATCTTGATGGCGAACGACCGGAAGATCGTCGCGGCCAGCAGGAACGGCACCACAGCCAGGTAGAACAGACAGAGCAACAGCCCCAGCCATTCCCGTTGCAAAATGAACAGGATCTTGGTGAGCTCACCGGCACCCGACGGGGCGACCGGTATACGCGCTTGCAGCCAATAGATCCAGAAGTATTCCGACAAGTTGACGTTATTCAGCACTTCCAGCTTGTGAGCATCCCAGGGCTCGTAAATTCCGAAGAAGTTCCAGTTGGGACCGCGTAGGAACGTCCCCAGGATGATCATCCCCACCCACAGCGGCAGGAAGCCGAACATGAACGTCAGAATGGCGAACTTGCGTTCGTTGAACGTGTAGTAGCCGTTGCCCAGCTTGTTGTAGTCAATATAGGGAATGGCCATCAAACCGACCAGAATCAGACTCGGCAACACCACGCCAGCCATCCACGGGTCAAAGTACACCAGCATTTCCTGCAGCCCGAGGAAGTACCACGGAGCCTTGGACGGATTTGGCGTTTGAGCGGAAGAAGCGGGTTCTTCGAGCGGTGCGGGCAGCAACAGCGCCCACGCCGTCAGGATCACGGTGACCACGACCATGCAGATCAATTCGGAATAGACCAGATCGGGCCAGACCAGGATCTTCTCGTTCTTCTCTTGTTCGAACAGCGGCTTGCCAGCGGCGCGACGTTCGTCGTTGTCGACGGCCCGTTTGAATGCCAGCCAGGTAAAGAAACCGACGATGAACAACATCGAGACAATCGGCACATTGTCCGGCTTGCCGACGATTTGCCGGAAATCGTAGTCCGTCATGCTGAGGGCCAGGAACAGAACCGACAGGTTCAACAGGACCCAACCCACCGTTTCCTTGACGAACCACTTCCGCAGCACCACGACGGCGATGAACAGGACCATCGTCAGCGTAAAGTAGGGTACGGGGGCGGCACCCAGATCGATGAATTCCTTGATGAAATTCGGCATCCGGATATGGAAATGTTCGGGCGACGACGATCCGGTCAGGTGTGCCAAGGCGGCCATCAACAACAGGCCACTGTAAGCACCCCACCCCGCCGCTTCCTTGTCCCGATGCGGATCGCCCTTCATGATCCGGGCCGTCCACCAGATATTCAGCAGCGCGAGCAGCAGATACAGCCAGCCGAGGCCGAAGATCACACTGGACGTCAGGTCTGGATTATGTGTCATTCCAAATACCACCGTGAAGTCGCCGCTTCACTTCGTCAGGTTCAATTTCAAAACAGGTCGTACCAGCACACTGGCAACTCAAGACACTGGCAACTCAAGACACCGCCCACCCCTGCAAACTACAAAGGCTGGCTGATCCCACCGTCTTTGCGGATCCGCCAGAAGTGAATCGCGATCAACAGCGCCACGACCAGCGGAATGGCCACACAGTGCAGAATATAGAAGCGATTCAACGTCATTTCACCGACGAACCGGCCACCCAACAGGATGAACCGGGCATCGCTGGCATTCGTAATCAGGTCGAAACCACCGATATTTAATAATTGGAAGCCGGGACCTTCATGACCCAGGAACGGCGTCGCACGGGCCATATTGGAACCGACCGTGATCGCCCAGATGGCCAACTGATCCCACGGCAGCAAGTAGCCAGTGAACGATAGCAACAACGTCAACACTAGCAGCAAGACGCCGACGACCCAGTTGAACTCGCGCGGCGGCTTATAACTTCCCGTCAGAAACACGCGATACATGTGCAGCCAGACGGTGATCACCATCGCATGCGCACCCCAACGGTGCATTTCACGCATCACCCCCAGCGTCGTCACGTCGCGCAACGCCAGAATGTCGTTGAACGCATGCTCCAGCGTCGGGCGGTAGTAGAACATCAGCAACACGCCCGTCACTGTTTCCGCGAGGAACAGGAAGAACGTGATTCCGCCCATGCACCAAGTATAAGAGAGGGCAATGCCCTGCTGCTTGATCGATACCGGATGCAGGTGCAGGAAGAAGTTGGTCAGCATCACGACGATGCGGTTCCGGCGATCAATAGGTGCCGGGTGCCGGAAGATACTCTTCCAGATTTGCGAACCGCGAATGTAATCGCCTACCGAGGCCATGTCATCCTCATGCGAACAAGGTCGCTCTAATAAACTCTAACAAAACCTCTGCGTCAGTTCAGAACCGCGTGAAATATCGCGGTCCTGAACTTCCCACAACGGGTTTTGTTAAGCCTTCTAATCACCTGTTGCGAAACGAGGCCAGGGGCACCAGTCGGCTCATTGCCGCACGTCAAACCTGTGGACAACAACCCGCTGTCAGCCAATTTCCACGAAGGACGCCGGGTCGGCCCATTGTCCCATTTCTTCCTGGAACTTCAGGCTTTTGTCAACTTCCAGCATGCCATCTTCTGCCAGCCGCAGACCGACTCGTTCGAGCGGCCGGGGAGCCGGACCTTCAAAGTTGATCCCATTGATATAGAAGCCCGAACCGTGGCACGGGCATTTGTATTTCTGTTCGCCATCCAGCCAACTGGGGGTACAGCCCAGATGAGTACACACAGTCGACAGGGCATAGATCAAGTTCTTGCCCTGGTACTTGTCCGTATGCACGATCCAGATACCGAACTGCGCTTTGAATTTCTCGGAAACGGT
>CAMAVF010000293.1 GCA_945861445.1 Planctomicrobium piriforme
ACGCCCGGCAGCACGCTTTCGGGATGGGCATACGCATCAAGGCGTCGCTCGAGATATCCCATCTCACCGGCGAATCCCCGCGCCAGCCATTCCTGCAGGGCTGAGAATCCGACGGGATTGACCGCGGGGGCGATCCCGACCAGTTCGAACCCGAGGCGGTGGGCTTCGGCCTTCAGATCACGTGTCAGTTGAGGATCAAGCGGTTGCATGGTGCCTCGTGGCGGACGCTGCCAGCGTCCGCGAACCGACCGTGGGGCCTGTTTGATGAATACAAGCTCGCATCACAAGCGAGTGCATTCCGTTGTCAATGAGCAATCATGATGCACTCGCTCGCGCTTCGAGCTTGTATTCGCGGTCACTTCATGACCGGCTGTCAGATTCGATTGCCTCAAACCTGTTTGGCAGCCAGCGTTTTCCGGAACTCGCGGATGAATTCAATCACGGGCGGGATCAGCGAAACGGCGATGATGCCCAGGATCACCAGCGGGAAATTTTCCTTGACGAACGGCAGTTCCGCAAACTTGTAGCCGCAGATCAGAAACAGGAAAATCCAAACCAGACCGCCAACGACATTGTAGATCATAAACCGACGGTAGGTCATCCGGCCCATCCCGGCAACGAACGGAGCAAATGTCCTGACAATTGGCATGAAGCGGGCAAGGATGATGGTCTTCCCGCCATATTTTTCAAAGAATTCATGGGTATAGTCCAGGTGCTTCTTGTTCAAGAAGCGGACATTCTCACCGCGAAAGATCCTCGGGCCCAGCTTCGCGCCGATCCAGTAATTCACAGTATCTCCCAGGATGGCGGCGATGGATAACAGCGCCAGCAGCCAGAACAAGTCCAGCTTCTGACTGGCCGCCAGTGCTCCCAGCGCGAAGAGCAAGGAGTCACCGGGCAGGAACGGCATGACCACCAGTCCGGTTTCCGCGAAAATGATGGCGAACAGGACGACATAGGTCCACGGACCGCAGAAATTGATCAGATCACCCAGATGGTGTTCCAGGTGCAAGACGAAATCCAGCAGTTGCTTCAACAAATCCATCGGCGCTAGTCTTTCTCGAAAACTGCGGAGGACGGGCCTCGGCCCGTCGCCAGGTCACAATGCACGGGTCGCTCTACTTTTGTGTGCCGACGCAGTGTAGCATAAGGGTTCCCATTTCCGGGAGACGAGGTTTTCCGCACGGCAACGGTTCCACACCGACTGCCGGCCGATTCGATCAGTGCTGCGACTTGGTTGCGAGAACGCATCAACGGCCGTCGTGGCACGGAATCATCACTGGAGAGAGCTGCCGTGAAGGGCCCAGGACTGCGTAACGACTTGGAAATCCGGCGGACATTTAAGTGCCCGCAGTGTGGCCGTACCGTCTTGCGACTGGGCGATGTGGTCTCGCAAACCTGTGCCTGCACCGATCCACCCGTCTGGATGCTGATCCAGCCCGAAGTCAAAAAACCTCCCTTCAAGTTCGAAAAGATCGAGATTCCGCTGACGGAAGAAGACCTCATTATCCGTGAGCGTCCGCGCCGCATGCCACCTCCGCCACCCGAAGGAGGCCCCGAAAACGCCAACGACCGCCGCCCGATCCGGCCCAAACGCCCCAAACCCGAACGCCGTTCCTTCGAGTCGTTCCAGGAAGACCTGGCGGCCAAGGTGGAGTCGGAAGCGAACGGTGTGGAACAGATCGAAGTTATCGAGATCGTCGAGACCACAGTCACGGAAGCGGTCGTCATTGTTCCGGAAGCAGCAGCTCCAATTGACCAACCGCCGGCAGCGACTCCACCGTCACCACCCGCTGACGATGAATTCGGCCAGGGTCTGTAACCGTGGGATAGGCTCCCTGCCAGCGCGCTCAGTGGTCGCTGGGTCGGTCGGTGTCTAAAATTCTGCTCGTCCCCATGCCAACCGACCGCGACGTCCGTCAGACCTTAAAAATAGTCTGATCGATGCTGCGGATTCCTCCACGAGCAACCTATGTCTCAGTCGTCCGATATCGTGATCCGCGGTGCGCGCGAACACAACCTGCGAGACGTCAGCCTCACGCTGCCTCGCAATCAACTCATTGTGATGACGGGTGTCAGTGGCTCGGGCAAGAGCTCCCTCGCCTTTGATACGCTGTACGCGGAAGGACAGCGGCGTTACGTCGAGTCCCTTTCGAGTTACGCCCGGCAGTTCCTCGGCCAGATGCCCAAGCCGGAAGTCGATTCAATCACCGGGCTGGCGCCATCGATTTCGATCCAGCAGAAATCGAGCGGCCGAAATCCGCGCAGTACTGTGGGGACGATCACCGAGATCTACGACTACCTGCGTGTCCTGTTCGCTCGTGTCGGACAGGGCTGCTGTCCCAAGTGTGATCGGCCGATCACGGCCCAGACTGTCGACCAAATCCTCGAGAGCCTGGCGCGGCTGCCGGCGGGGCAGCGGTTCATGGTCCTCGCCCCGGTGGTATCCCGGCAAAAGGGGGAATATCGCGATCTGTTCGAAGACCTGTTGAAGCAGGGTTTCCTGCGGGCTCGCGTGAATGGCGAAATCGTCCATCTGACGGAGAACCTGCAACTCGACCGGCAGATGCGGCATAACATTGAGGTTGTCGTCGATCGGTTATCTGCAGGTTCCGGCGGTCGCACGCGACTGGCTGAAGCCATCGAAAATGCCGTGCGCCTGTCGGGCGGCAGCGTGATTATCAGTCAAGAAGGCGATGCGTCCGCACCCACCGAGGCCCCGGCCAAAGGACGCGGGAAACGACCGGCCGCCGAGCAACCCCCGGCCGCCACCACGACGGAAACCCTCTATAGCACGCACTATGCCTGCACGCATTGCGGGATCAGCTACGAACCGCCGAGTCCGCAGCTCTTCAGTTTCAACAGTCCGCAGGGAATGTGCGTCGACTGCCAGGGCCTGGGGATTCGCCACGACTTCGATCAATCGCTGCTGATCCCAGATGAAACGAAATCGTTGCAGCAGGGCGCGATCGTGTTGCTGGGCTCGATCCGCAGTCTCGGCCGCTGGCGGAAGCACATCTATGTGGGTGTCGCGAAAGCACTCGAAACCGATCACGGCTTGGAACCCGACACGCTCTTAACGACCCCGTGGAACGAGTTGCCCGACGCGGTGCGCCAGCAGTTTCTGTACGGCATGGGTGACCGGCATGTGACCTATTCCTGGAAGCATTCCGGAGGCACCTGGAAACACGGCGGTACGTATGAGGGCTACTTCCCTGAGTTGATGGATGCCTACCGCAAGGCCAAGAATCCGATGCGGCGGCGGCAGCTTGAAAAGTACATGCAAGTCGTCCATTGCCGAGCGTGCGAAGGGACGCGGCTGAATCGTCAGGCCCGTAGCGTCCGCGTCACGACGGGTAATCCCGCATGGTCCACAATCACGGCGCCCTATGCGACAGTCAGCCAGTCGGCGACAAACTCCAAACGCCGCGGAACAAAAAAAGCCGCGCCTACCGTGGTGGCCGTCGAACGCCAGCACAGTCTCAGCCTGACGGAAGTTTGTGCGTTGAGCATCGCCGAGGCGGCCGATTTCTTTCAATCGCTCACGCTGGATGCGACTGGTCTGTTCATTGCCGAAGAGATTCTCAAGGAGATTCGCGGGCGGCTGGGTTTTCTACTCCGTTGCGGACTGAATTACCTGACGCTCGACCGGACGGCCCCGACCCTGTCAGGTGGCGAAACGCAACGCATTCGGCTCGCGGGGCAGATTGGCTGCGGGCTGGTGGGCGTCGTCTACATTCTGGACGAACCCTCGATCGGACTCCATCCGCGGGACAACTCACGGCTGCTGCAGAGTTTGCTCGACTTGCGCGATCTCGGCAACACGGTAATCGTCGTCGAACATGACGAAGAGACCATTCGTGCGGCCGATCACGTTGTGGACTTCGGCCCCGGCCCCGGAGTCCGCGGCGGTGAAGTGGTGGCCGAGGGGAAGCTGGAAGATATCAAACGAGCCCCGCGCAGCTTCACAGGCCGCTTTCTCTCCGGCAAAGATCAAATCGCCGTCCCCGCCAAACGACGTCCGTTGGGCGACAAGTCATTGAAGATCCTGGGCGCTCGTCACAATAACCTGCGGAATGTCGATGTCGAGTTTCCCCTTGGTCTGTTCATTTGCGTGACCGGCGTCAGTGGTTCTGGCAAGAGTTCGTTAGTGACCGATATCTTGTGGGAGACGCTCAATCGTGATCTGAATAAAGGGCTGGGTCAACCCGGGCTGCATTCCAAAGTGGAAGGACTGAAGTATCTCGACAAGGCCATCGACATTGATCAGTCGCCGATTGGACGCACGCCCCGTTCGAACCCGGCGACGTACGTCAAAGTCTTCGACCTGATTCGTGATCTGTATGCGTCGCTGCCCGATTCACAACTCCGCGCGTACGAACCGGGCCGGTTCAGCTTTAATGTCTCTGGCGGCCGGTGTGAAGCGTGCGAAGGACATGGCTCGAACAAGCTGGAAATGGATTTTCTGGCCGACATCTGGGTGACGTGTCCGGTGTGTGAAGGCCGACGCTTCAATCACGAAACGCTGGATGTTCGCTTTAAAGGGAAGAACATTGCGGAAGTCCTGGACATGGACATCCAGCAGGCGATCGAGCACTTCGAGAATATCCCGAAGATTCATCACCTGTTACAAACGCTGGCGGCAGTTGGGTTGGACTATTTGAAGCTGGGGCAGCCTTCTCCCACGTTATCGGGGGGCGAAGCGCAACGCATCAAGCTGGCGCGCGAGCTGGGAAAACGCTCGACAGGCGGCACCATCTACCTGTTGGATGAGCCGACGACGGGGTTGCATTTCGTCGATATCCAAAAGTTGCTGGAAGTGTTGCATGGGTTTGTGAATGACGGCAACACGGTTCTGGTCGTGGAACACAATCTGGACGTGATCAAGACGGCCGACTGGGTGATCGACATGGGCCCGGAAGGGGGCTCAGGAGGCGGGCTGGTCGTGGCGACCGGAACGCCCGAGGAGATCGCGCGCAACCCGGAGTCTTACACTGGCCAGGCCCTGGCAGAAGTGTTATGGCCGGGAAAATCGAAACGCAAGCGGGAGGTTCTCGCGGCCCCGAAAGATCGACTGGAACTTGACCCGGGTAAGATCGTCGTTCGTGGTGCGGCACAACACAATCTGCAGCATCTCAGCCTGGAGATTCCCCGCGGTGAGATGAACGTGTTCTGTGGCCCTAGCGGCAGCGGCAAAAGCTCCCTGGCGATGGACACACTGTATGCGGAAGGTCAGCGCCGCTATGTCGAATCGCTCTCTTCGTACGCGCGGCAATTCCTGGGGCAAATGCCCAAGCCCAAGTTGGAGCATATTAGTGGACTGTCACCGGCGATCGCGATCGAGCAAAAGACCGTCGGACATTCGCCGCGGTCCACGGTCGGGACTGTAACTGAGATTCACGACTACCTGCGAATCCTGTTCGCGCGGCTGGGGCAGCCGTATTGTCCGGCGTGCGATATTCCCGTCCAGACGCAGACCACCGATGAAGTCATCGACAAGTTGCTGGCCTGGCCTGCCGGTACGCGGCTGTTACTACTCGCACCGCAAGAAGTCGCCGTCGGTGCGTCGTATGACCAATTGTGGGAGCGGTTGAAAGAACAAGGTTTTACCCGTGTCCGGATCAATGGGGAAACCTATCGGCTGGATGAGATTCCCGAGATGGATCGGCGGCGCAAGCACATCGTCGAGATCGTCGTCGACCGCGTAACGCTCGATCCGCGTCAGCGTGGACGGCTGGCCGATTCTGTCGAATCGGCACTCGATCTGGGCCAGGGGGTGTTGCGGGTGGCCCACATTCAGGAAGACCAACCGGAAACGCAGTGGCGTGAAGACCGTTTCAGTCTGCATTTTGCGTGTGAACAATGTGGTCGTAGCTTTGAGGAACTCACCCCGCATCACTTTTCGTTCAATTCGCCGCTCGGCTGGTGCCCGGCCTGTGAAGGACTGGGAATGCAATTGGGGACCGATCTGGCCCACATCATTGCGGATCCACGGAAATCGATTCTGGACGGGGCGATCGATACGCTGCCGAAAATCGAACGCGGCTCCATGTTGTACAAGATGCTGAAAGCCATTGCGGACCTGCATCACTTTACGCTGGAAACTCCGTTCGCCAAATTGTCGGCCCCGCAGCAACGGATCATCTTTTACGGGACGGGAGAAAAATGGCTGCCGCTGAGTGCCAACAGCCAGGTCAGATTTCAGTACAAGGGGCTGTATCCCGCTTTGGAAGAGGCGTCGCGGGTGTCGTTTGTCTACCGGCAGCGGCTGACCGATTTGCAGGGCGAAGTCGCGTGTACCACGTGTCACGGCAGCCGCTTGCGAGACGATGCCGGGGCCGTGCGGTTCCACGGTCGGACGCTGCAGGAGCTGAGCGAGTTGCCGCTCGGTGAGAGTCACTTGTTTTTCAAGGGTCTGAAATTCAAAGCAGCCGATAAGCGTGTCGCCGGGGATTTGCTGCAGGAAGTCGTCGGACGTCTGTCGTTTCTGGTCGATGTCGGGTTGGAGTACCTCACGCTGTCCCGTCCGTTGCCGACGCTGTCGGGGGGCGAGAGTCAGCGGATCCGGCTGGCGGGACAGATCGGCCGGGCGCTGACGGGCGTCTTGTATGTGCTGGATGAACCGACGATCGGGCTGCACCCGCGCGACAACGCGCGTCTGTTGAAATCGTTGAAGCAACTCAAGGAGCTGGGCAACACGTTAATCCTGGTGGAACATGATCGCGAAGTCATCGCCGAGGCCGATCGGCTGTATGACTTCGGTCCGGGGGCCGGCCGGTTTGGCGGCAACATCGTGGGTTCGGGAACGCCGAAACAACTGATGAAGATGGACGCCTCGTTGACGGGCAAGTATTTGTCGGGCCGCGAGGAAATTCCCATTCCCGAACCGCGTCGGATGACCTCGAAATCGACCGCGCGGCGCAAGGAAGGACGGTTACTCGACACGCCGACGATGCAGCTGACGCCCGGGGGTGGCTGGCTGGAATTGCTCGGAGCCCGCATGCACAATCTGCGCGATGTGGACTTGCGCATTCCGTTGGGGACCTTCACCGTTGTGACCGGAGTTTCGGGCTCCGGCAAGAGTTCGCTCATTGAGGAAACATTAGCGAAGGCGGTAGCGCGTCGTCTGCATCGGGCTCAGGAACAGGCCGGGCCATTTGAAGAGATCGTTGGTCTGGAACAAGTCAACAAGATCATCCAGGTCGATCAGCAACCGCTGGGCAGTACCCCGGCTTCGAATCCGGCCACTTATACTGGCGTGTTCGATCAGATCCGTGAGCTGTTTGCTCATCTGCCGGAGGCGAAGGTCCGCGGCTACCGTCCGGCACGGTTCAGTTTCAACCGGGCGGGTGGACGTTGCGAAGCGTGCGAAGGGAACGGCCAGAAGTGCATTGAAATGCATTTTCTGCCCGACGTCTGGGTGGAATGCGAAGTGTGCAAAGGACGCAGGTACAACGGCGAAACACTGGCGGTGACGTATCGTGGCCGGTCGATCGCCGATGTCTTGAACCTGTCGATTGGTCAGGCGCTCGAACTCTTCGACAACATCCCGAAGATCCGCGCACCACTCGCCACGCTGTGCGCGATTGGATTGGATTATCTCACGCTGGGGCAATCGGCGCCGACGCTGTCGGGGGGTGAGGCGCAACGCGTCAAGCTGGCAGCAGAGCTCGCTCGGCCGCAGACGGGCAAGACGTTGTATATCCTGGATGAACCGACGACCGGTCTGCATTTCGACGATATCCGCAAGCTGTTGAAGGTGCTCGACAGCCTGGTCGCCCTGGGCAATACGGTCGTCGTGATCGAACACAATCTCGACGTGATCAAGACGGCAGACTGGATCATCGATCTGGGCCCCGAAGCGGGTGCAGGGGGTGGCTGGATTGTTGCCGAGGGGACTCCCGAGGACCTGGTCGCTTATTCGGCAGGCGCGGCTTCTCCTGGTGCCAGCAAGACGAAGGGTGCGAAGCCAGGGACGCGGACTGCTCCCGACAAACGGTCCTACACCGGTGAAATGCTGGGACCGATCCTGGCTGACGGAAAACGGGGCGTGCGAGAGATCTTCGATCGCAAGCAGGCGGCAGCCAAGCGCGAAGGCGACGTGGATCTGAAGCAGGTCGGCGAGAGTGCCAGGATGCCGTGGGAAACGGATGGCCGCCACTGGCATCTGAACCAGCGCATTGGTCACAACGGGAAGCCGGCCCGCTGGGAGTCCGCCATCCTGTCCACCGTGATCGACACGCTGGAGCTGACGGGCAAATTTGCACCGACCGATTGGAACTCGCGTAGCATTGTCGAAGTGGCTGCGAAGAGCGCGAAAGAGGGTTGGTTCCTGCACGCATTGACCGGTGAAGAATGGCTGTTGAAGTTAAATTTTCACGTGCCGCGTGGGACCTTCAAACAGGAGGTCCTGGCAGCGCAATTGCAGTTGCAGGATTTCAACGAACTGGATGAGATTCAGGTCTACAACCGGGGCGACCGCGTCAAGGTGGCGAACCGCAAGGGGCCGTGGCAGGAAGTGTCGATCATGCTGCATTACGAGCGTGAGATCGATACGCCGGGCTTCAAGAAGTTTCTCAAAGAGGCGCAGCAGGCGTTCCAGAAATATCTCGGCCAGACCAGTGGAAACCTGGAAGACCTGATGCCGTGGAAAGTCCTGGGCAAGAAGTGGCACCTTTCGCGCAAGGGATTTCCGACTGGTCAGCGCGTGGCGTGGGATCCGGCGGTGTTGGAAAGCTTGGTCGACATGCTGGTGGCGGCATTGCCCGGGGCCGTGGTGGATTGGACGGGGCAGCAGACGGTCACCGTGCAACGCGCGGGCACTGGAAACGGAAGCGTAACTCTGAATACCAAGCGGCGGGCAGGCATCGACCTGACTTGCACGCTTGCGGCGGGTCAAATCGCCTTGGGACGGATTGCCGAATTCGGCAGCGAGCGCGAGATTACGGTCGGTCGCCAGGGCCAGGAACTGGTCCGCATCCGATTCGATTCTTTAGACCAAATTTCACCGGCGTTACAGACGTTTTTTCGAGGACTGTGAACGCGTCTCGAAGTGCTGCGAACTCCTTACTAACACGCAGGTTATGGTTCCTAACGAACAATTAAGGAAACTCTGTTCTGAGTCCGTTCCCCAGCGACTATATTTAGTGCAGGTGGTTGCGTTGATTGTGAAATGAACGGCATTTTGCAAGCAGCGACGAGGCTTCCACCCACAGGTGCCCACGCCACGCAAATGTCCGCAGCAGCCTCTTTCTAAGAGTCTCGATTTGCCGACGCGCACGCCTCTGTTCGTACTCCACGCGATCTGTACGACGTGTTTTTTCGAGGTCTCTGTCTAGTTCGTTGAGATTGCTCACGGGTGGTGGGACAGACCGTGAGCCTTAGAAGCCCGGACAAAACCGGTTGTGGGAATTTCGGAACCGCGACATTTCCCGCGGTTCTGAA
>CAMAVF010000294.1 GCA_945861445.1 Planctomicrobium piriforme
AGGCGAGAAGAGCATGATGTTTGACATTTTGTCACCTGAATTGATTGCCCCACGATCTATCGGCTGCACCCCGGGATGAGACGCGCCCTCCCGATTCTTGCCTTTTTAAACGCGCTCTGAGTACACTGCTACTCCCAGTGGCCAGGATCGTCCCACTTTTCGCCAACTCGGCCGTGGGCTGAACCTGCGATCGGCATCACGTTTTCTGCCCATTTCGTGCCGCATCAGGCACCGCAATTTTGGTTTGCAAGCACCCTGACAATTAGACACCTTTGGAGCGACTCATGAGCGATCAAACCTGGAAACTGGCAACCCTGTGCCTGCACGGCGGCCAGGTCCCCGATCCGACCACCAATTCGCGCGCCCTGCCGCTGTATCAAACCACCTCGTATGTCTTCAATGACAGCGATCACGCGGCACGGTTGTTCGGACTGCAGGAGTTCGGCAACATCTACACGCGCTTGATGAATCCCACGACCGATGTCCTCGAGAAACGGCTGGCGCTGCTCGAAGGGGGATCGGCGGCTCTGGCCACGGCGTCGGGGCAGGCGGCAGAATCGCTGGCCGTCATGAACCTGTGCCATGCCGGGCAGAACATCGTCGCTTCGACCAGCCTGTATGGTGGCACCTACAACCTGTTCCACTACACGCTGCCGAAGTTTGGCATCAATGTGAAGTTCGTCGACCAGAGCGATCCCGAAAACTTCCGCAAGGCGATCGACAAGGACACCAAAGCGTTGTTCATGGAGACCATCGGCAATCCGCGTCTGGATGTGCCCGACTTTGACGCGATCTCCAAGATCGCTCATGAGAACGGTTTGCCGGTCATCGTCGACAACACGCTGGCATCGCCGGCCCTGTGCCGGCCGTTCGAGCATGGTGCCGACGTCGTCATCCATTCCTGCACGAAGTTCATCGGCGGCCACGGCACCAGCATCGGCGGGATCATTGTCGAGAAGGGGGATTTCCCCTGGGACAACGGCAAGTTCCCGGGCCTGACAGAGCCTGATCCCAGCTATCACGGGATGAAATTCTTCGAGACGTTTGGCGGCATGAAGATCGCCTACATCTTGAAAGCGCGCGTCGAGCTGTTGCGCGACCTGGGTCCGGCCATGAGCCCGTTCAACGCCTGGATGTTCCTGCAGGGATTGGAAACATTGCACCTGCGGATGAAGGCCCATAGCGAGAACACCATCGCCGTGGCGAAATTCCTGCAGTCGCATTCCAAGGTCAGTTGGGTCAACTACACCGGCTTGGAGAATCACCCTTCGTATAAGCTGGGCAAGAAGTACCTGCCTAACGGTTGCGGAGCCATCATGGGCTTTGGCGTAAAGGGTGCCACCGACAAGCAACAGAGCGACAACGGCCGCAAGGTCATTGACAGCGTCAAGCTGTTCTCGCACCTGGCGAACGTCGGCGACAGCAAGTCGCTGATCATCCACCCGTCGACGACGACTCACCAGCAGTTAAGTGTTGCCGAGCAGAAGGCCTCGGGAGTCACCCCGGACTTCATCCGCTTGTCGATTGGTACGGAAGATTCCGCCGACATCATCAACGATCTGAAGCAGGCCCTCGATCAGATCTAATGTCATTGAGGTTGATGGGAGGGTGAGGCTCCTGCCGAACCGTAGCCCGACTCTCAGAGTCGGGTCATTGAGACTCCCGACTCAGAGAGTCGGGCTACAGCCAGACAACGGCTCGGGCCTCGCCTCCCGTCGACATCAATTCAAACTAAACGGTGGGGGGAATTCGCGGTCTGATTCGACTGGCTGATTGGCCAGCGATTTCTCAAAACAAAGTTGTCAGGAACCAAAATATCTAATCGGTTCCTGACACCTTTCCCCCGTCCGACTCTTCGTAGTCGTAGGTGTAAATGGGGTGATGCAGGTTACTGCCTTCAAGATCCAGCGGATCGACGACTTCTCGGGGGGCCCAGGTTCTACCAGTACTCCTCGATTTCGAGATTATCCGCATAAGAGCGGGCGAATGCGGTAAAATCGTCGGAAACTCCACGATCTTGGGAAAGAAAGACAACGAACACTTCTTTGTTGGTCATTCCCATAAGATATATCCAACGCACATTCGCAGAAATTGTGCTCACGAATTGTAAAATCGTACCACCTTCGAGGCCGCTCCGGTCAATAGGGACTATCAAACACTGCAATTGCTCCAAAATCGATATCGCTTCGTCGTCTATGATTGCAGTAGGGGCAACCAGAGACATTCGCGGCGAGCACACTGCGTCATCGCACATTAGAATAAAACTGCTCTCATCGTTTGGTCGGTAGCGTGCATACTCGACAGTGTAATTGGACAAACCATCGTCAACTGCCGAAAAGAGCCTAACATTACCCGCGATGCGTTCTCGCGAAAGTTGCCAGCTGGCGGCCATCAACGGTCCTACTCCGTCTTCTGAACGAGTCTCTCCATAAATTACTAATTTGTGCTTGGACGTTGAAACCCAATCCCAAATTGCAGAACGGCTCGCCTGTATTCGATGAAATGCGACCATGCCATGGTTCATTTGGCCTTCCTTCTATCTGCCTTGGATAGGAATCTGAAATTCAAACTCATCTCCGAGGACGGAAAAGGTGTCAGGAACCGTTGTGTTCTTGTTTTCGCGGTAACAGTTTAGTCCGAAGTGGGCCCATTGCCGTTTTCGTCGTATTGGAACTCGGCCTGAGTCCCATCGTTGTCGAACCGCTGGAGCTCGCGGTTGTTCGGGTCATAGAGCCTCGCCCTCCCGTCGACATCAATTCAAACTAAACGGTGGGGGGAATTCGCGGTCTGATTGCACCGGTTGACTGGCGAGCGATTTCTCAATCAACTGCAGCAGCAGACGGCTGCGGCGGTCGACGTTGAATTCCGAGAGCAGCCGTTGTGCGTCGGCCGGTTCCAAGGTTAATGCGTAGGCGAAGACGTCACACAGGATGCCCAGGGGAATTTCCGATTCGAACACCTGGTGCAGTTCGTGTTCGACATCCAGCTTGGGGAACAGCTTACGGAAGTTTTTGAGGATTTCGGCCCGTCGCTGGTCTTCGGTCGAGATATTGTCGATCGGCTCTTCCGATAGCAGTTCGACCGTGGCCCGGCGGAATGGAAGATCGAGCGGTAGCTCTTCAATGATGCTAGCTCGCGACAGGCCCTGCAGAATCAGATTGTACCGGCCGTCTTCCAACTCGACGTGATGGGCAATCCGGCCGATGCAGATTACGGGGTGGATCTCGGGCACTTCGGTATCAGCGAGCTCCCAGCCGGCTTTGATCTGGGCCAGAGCGATCAAACCGTCTCCTTCCAGGGCGTCGCGAGTCATGGCGATATAACGTGGCTCAAAGATGTGCAGCGGCAGCAGCACATGCGGGAAGAGGACCACATTCGGCAGGGGAAACAGGCGAACTTCACCTGAGAAGTCATCTCCCAATCCCTGCGACATTTCAAACGGAGAGTCCATTATTCGTCCTGGGGTGACCGCTGGCTTGGTCCAGCGGCACGTGATCATGGTGAGTCCGCGCATGACTGAAGTTGACGTAGTTGGAAATCATGCAAACAACGGATTTCTTGCTCCCCTCGCCCCGGTACGCCGGGGAGAGGGGCCGGGGGTGAGGGGCTCTTCCAGCGTAATTCGATTTATTTTGCGAAGAGATATTTTTCCATCCAAGAACAGGACTGCGAGTCGATGGTTGATCGTGCCCCTCACCCCCAACCCCTCTCCCCCGAGTACGGGGGCGAGGGGAGATAGTTCATAGTTTTTGTTCAGGTTGAAACGCTCCAGCGTTTCGTGGCGGCGCTATAGCTTACGTAATCGGCAGTTACTCGGCATCGGCTGGCAGCGGAATTTTCGGGACCAGCTCGTCTCGGATGACCAGGTTCGGGGTAGTGAAGGGATCCGCGCAGCTCAACAATTCGGCAAAGCAGAGTTGATGATCTGCGAGCAGTTGGTCGACGTCGATCCCCATGCAACTGGGGCGATAGGCTTCCAGATACTTGCGTGAAGTTTCGTAGAGTTTCCGCGCTCCGCCATAGTTTTCGTTGCCAAAATGAAACAACGAAATCGACAGTTGGATCAATCCCTGATAGAACTTTTTCTCGCCCCCCTGAGTATCGGCCCACAGTTCTTCCAGCACATCATGGCACTCGAAGAACTCCTCGTCGTTGAACAGCCGCAGGCCTTCGAGGTATTGCTCGGGATAAGGGGCACTCATTTACAATCCTGACAACGTAAGACGACGCGGTTCCTCAGACGGATGCCTGTCATTAAAGTCCAGACGAGCCGGATTGTCGAGTAGAAATGGGAAGGAACCCATTCCAATCCTGCGATGCGGGCTACTTTGTGGCCGACTTGGCTCGCAACCGCTTCAAGAGTTCTGCCATGTCGGGGGGCATCTGCATTTTAAAGTGCATCGGCTCGCCCGTGATTGGATGCGTTAACCCCAGTTCCGCGGCGTGCAAGGCAATGCGCGACGCTCCGCTGTGGTCGGGGATGGCCTTCTGGAACAGCGGTGTGTGATAGACCTTTTCACCGCACAGCACGTGGCCGAGTTCCGAGAGATGAATGCGGATCTGATGGGTCCGACCGGTCTCCAACTGGCATTCCACGACGGTATAGCCGTGCAGATACTCGATCGGCTTCACATGGGTGACCGCGTGCTGGCCGACATCCTTTAATGTCGTGCTGCCCCGCTTGCCGTCGCCTCGGTCGCGAACCAGATTGGACGTGATGGTCTGTGCTTCCAGCCGTCCCTGGACGATCGCCACATACTGGCGATGCATGTCATGCTTGCGGAACATCTGGACCAGTTTCTGCTCGGCTTCGGGGGTTCGAGCGAAGACCATCAGGCCGCTGGTTTCACGGTCCAGGCGATGGACGGCCCGCACGCGCGGCGGCTTCTTGCCCGTGCCCGTGCCCGTGCCCGTGCCTTTACCTTTTGTGTGACGGCTCTTGTCTTGGAGGGCAATCACCTTGGGCAGGACCTCATCCAGCGTCGGCTGCACTTGCTTCCGCCGGGTGGGCCAGTCCCGTTCTTCGGCGTGTCGCAGGGTCGTCATACCGGCCGGCTTCTCAACGATGACGATGTGCTGATCCATGTAGCGGATCTTTACGTCGGCATCTTTGGGAGGGGTGGCCTGTGAATTGTCCAGGATCCGGACGACATCCTTGGCCTTCAATCGCCGACCCTCATCGAGGCACAGGTTTCCGTTTACCTGGATGTGCCGCGCGGTCAGTAACTTACGGACCTGCGACCACGACTCACCAGGCAGCCATTGCCTCAGCAGGGTGACGAGAGTCTGCTGGGCCTGTTCGTCGGAAACGTGAAAGACACGAACTGCGGGAGGGGGCATGAAAACGGCTTCTTACTCACATCAAAATTGACGAGGCGCGTGGTGGATGGGCACTCTTGCCCGTCTGCATGGAACTTTGTAGTGGAGCAGGAGTGCCCGTCCTATAGTAGTCGTGCGAGCCCTACGCAATGATCGGCGTCACCACTTGCCCGGCGACGTCGGTCATCCGGAAGTCGCGGCCATTATAGCGATAGGTCAGCTTCTCGTGGCGCAATCCCATCAAATGCAGGATCGTCGCATGGAGATCATTGACGCTGACGCGATCAACCGCCGCCTTATGGCCAATTTCGTCAGTCGCTCCGTGCAACGTACCAGCTTTCACTCCGCCCCCCGCCATCCACATCGTGAACGCATGCGGATTGTGATCGCGGCCGGTGCCTCCCTTTTGAACGATTGGCAACCGCCCGAATTCGCCACCCCAGATCACCAGCGTCGAATCGAGCAACCCGCGCCGCTCGAGATCCGCCAGCAGTCCGGCAATCGGTTGATCGGTCTCGGCCGCGAAGCCGGAATGATTCGCCTTGATGTTCGAGTGTCCGTCCCAGCTCAGTTCGTTATCCATCCCGCCACTGTAGATCTGCACGAACCGCACACCCCGTTCCACCATCCGCCGAGCGATCAGGCATTGCTTTGCGAAGTGGGTCGCCTTGGGGTTGTCGAGGCCATACAGCTTCTGGGTTTCATCCGATTCCTTGGCGATATCAATCGCCTCCGGAGCCGCCATCTGCATGCGGTAAGCCAGTTCAAACGATTCGATTCGGGCCGCCAGATCGGGCTCAATCGGACCGCTTGCCAACTGCCGCTGATTGAGCTGACGGATCAGATCGAGCTGGGCGCGCTGCTGACCGTCGGTCAAATCCGGACTCCGTTCGAGATCATCGATTGGCGATCCCTGTGGCTTGAGGGCTGTCCCTTGAAACACGCTCGGCAAAAATCCGGCACCCCAGTTCTGCGAGTGTCCCTTGGGGATGCCACGGCCCAGCGTGTCGTACATCACCACGAAGGCGGGCAGATTTTGGCTCTCCGAACCCAGGCCATAGGTGACCCACGAACCGACGCAGGGAAAACCCATCCGCGACATGCCCGTGTTGATCTTGAACAGTGCGGGTGAATGGTTGTTGGAATCAGTCCAGCACGAATACAGAAACGCCATCTTGTCGACTTGCTTCGACAAATGAGGAAAGATCTCCGAGACCCACGCACCGCTCTGACCGTGACGCTCGAACTTGAACGGCGATTTCATCAAGGGGCCGACATTGCCGGTAAAGAAGCCGGTGTTCTTATCAAAACCTTCCAGTTCCTTGCCATCGCGTTTTTCCAATTCGGGTTTGTAGTCCCAGGTATCGACGTGACTCGGCCCGCCATTCATGAACAACCAGATCACCGACTTCGCCTTCACCGGAAAATGCGGTGCATGCGGAGCGAGTGGATTGATGATGCTCGGGGTCGCGGCATGAGCGACCGACGATTGCTGCAGCAGACTACTGAGCGCCAACATCCCCAGTCCCTGGCCGGACCGCTGGAGAAAATCTCGGCGCGAACCAGGGACGTTTGATGGTTCGGCGAAGTACCGTGGTATTCGATTAAGCATATAACGGACTTCAGTTGAAATGTAGGACGGCCTTCCCAGGCCGTCAGTTAGTCTCTACGGCGCCTACTGAAAAACCGATCCTTGCGTCCGGAACGAATGGTTGGGTTCAACTCAGTAGTTAACGAAACCGTATCAAAACCATCCGGCTTACGCCGGACGCTCGCCTTTCTTAAGGGCGTCGATTTGACGAAGCGACTGTTAATCGACATACACAAATTCGTTCAAGCACAACAGGATCTGGCAGAAATCCGCCAGGGCCAGTTGCCGTGGCTCGGCATGTCCGGCTTGTTGATGCGAAGCTGCCTGCTGATTGATAAAGGCAATTTCTGACTGCAGTTCGTCGCTGACTGGCGGACGCGACATGGCGATCTCGTAGGCCTGGGTGATGGCGGCCTCCAGCGGCGTCTCCGCCGTCGGTGCGACATGCTTCGCCAAGCCTTTGCTCGCAGCCCGCACCTGTGGATTGTTCAATAACAGCAAGGCTTGCGGAGCAATCGTGGTCGCCTGACGCTCGCCGATGCCACTCAATCCGTCCGGGCAGTCGAACACCTGCAGCATTGGAATCAGCTTGCTCCGCTTCACCGTGAAATAGATGCTGCGTCTTCGCGTCGCTGTGTCCAGGGTTCCCGGGCCATACATCGTCTCGTCCAGGATTCCGCCGACTTGCAGAATGGCATCACGCAAGACTTCCGCTTCCAGACGTTTCTTCGGCCGTCGCCAGAGCAGCAAGTTGTCAGGGTCCTTAGCCAGCTTGTCGGCTTCGAGTGATGAACTCTGTTGGTAGGTACTGCTGAGCATCATCAGGCGATGAATGGGTTTCAATTTCCAATCGTGGCGAATCAATTCGCTGGCCAGCCAATCCAGCAGTTCCGGATGCGTGGGCGGACCGCCCCGAATCCCAAAGTCACTGGTCGTCGCGACCAGACCCCGTCCGAAATGTTGCTGCCACAGGCGGTTCACAATCACTCGTGCGAGCAACGCCCCGGCCCCCTCGTCGACATCGGTCATCCAATTGGCAAACGCCGTTCGTCGATAAGAAGTGCGAGCTCCGGTCGGCGGAGTCGCCGGCCAGCGGGTCGCAGGCGATTCGACTCGCATCAGGGCCTGCAGGTAACTGGGTTGAACTTCTCCGTCCTTGAGATTCGTGTCACCGCGACGCATGAAATACGTCACGGGGAAGAAGTCGCCCCCTTGAGTGTGCAGCCTGACGGCCGGTAAACCTTCACTGGAAATCAACGCCTTCGCGAGCTTGGGCTTGGGCTTCTGGACGAGATGTTCCTGGACCTTCTTATTCAACACCTGCCAATCGGGATCGGTCGTCTTGAACCAGTTGCTCAGGGCCGCCAACTGTTCGGGTTTGCGTTGGGCAGCAGGCGTCTTCAAGACCGTCACGACTGATGCCGCGATTGATGGATCTGTCAAATTGATGGCCTTCGCCGACGTGCCCACGGATAACCGCGGCCGGCCAATCGCATGCCGCACGTTGTTCTTGAACTCCAAGGTAATGGTGAGAACCGTTCCCTCGGGGCCACCGACGGGCTTCTCGAAGTCGAACGCGGCGATCTGGTTCTTACCGAACTCGGGATCGACGGCCCAGCCGCTGGCGGCGTTCCCATCAATCGCCGCAGCGACCGGCAAGCCCTTCTGCTCAAAGCTCGCCCGCGGATTGATCAGTTTGACCGTTTCCACCTGAGTCGGAGTGCTCTTGGGTGCCGCAGTCACTTTGATTTCGGTCAGCGCAAAGTTGCTATTGTCGGCTCGTCCGGGGCCTCCCTTGACCAGTGAGGGATCGGCCAGTGCCTCCAACCGCAGGCTGGTGATTCCGGTCAGATCCGTCTGGGCCACGAACGTGTAAGTATCGTTATCGGGCTTCTTGTCGGTCGCCAGGAACGAACCATCCGCCTGCTTCGTGAAGGTCGCTCCGCCCGCCGATTTCGCGTCCATTTGATCGAGGATCAGCCATTGAGCGGCTTGAGCCAGCGATGCTCCATCAACTTCCCACTTGGCCAGTTTCCCTGGCAACTGCTCGCGTTCGAATTTGGCGAGTTCTTCCGCAATAGGGGCATGGGCGCGTTCAAACTCGGCCAGTGCCTGCTTGTACCAGGCGGGGTCCATGTCGAGTTCGACTTCGGTTCGCACCGTCATGGCGAAGGTGGACAGCAATTTGTAGTAGTCCGCCTGGGGAATTGCGTCGTACTTGTGGTCGTGACACCGGGCACACCCAAACGTCAGCCCCAGCATCGCGGTGCCGGTCGTCGCCAGGATGTCGTCCATCTCATCGTAACGATGCTTCTCGACTTCGTTCGCCGTGATCTGAGTGCTGTGGACTCCCGCCGCGAGATAGCCGGTCGCCATCAACGCCAGGTTGTTATCCGGTGCCAGTTCATCGCCGGCCAACTGCCACTTCACGAACGTGTTATAGGGCAGATCCTGATTCAACGCCTGGATGACGAAATCACGGTAGTGATAGGCACTCGGCCGGTCGTAGTCGTGTTCGTAGCCGTGACTCA
>CAMAVF010000295.1 GCA_945861445.1 Planctomicrobium piriforme
TAATCCCATCCGTCCCATAAGGCCTATTAGTCCCATGCATTTTCAGAATGGGACCGACAGGTCGGATGGGACTGATGGGAATTCGCCTAACGCTGAGCCAGCGGCGACGCTTTCCCCACCGCACGATGGTCCTGTCAACAACATTGCCGGCATTCTGAACTCTGATATTCAATCGAGCGTATCGGTCGCCTATAAGTGATGTGTTCTGTGGTCCGAGTGAAATCGTTTCAGGCTTCGAGGCGTCCGATGTTCTCGCTGCGAACACTATTCGTTTTGTCATGTCTGTCGCCAATCCTGCTCTACGGAGATCCCCCCAGTCTGGAGCAGATCCAGAAGTACATTGCCGGCCTCGAGAGCCCTGACGAAGAGGTGCGTGGAGAAAACATCCGCCAGTTGGAGCAACTTGGTCCAGAAGGACGCGCGGCCACTGCGGCTCTGATCAAACGACTGAAAGACAAAGGCGGGTTTGTTGTCCGGCGAGATCGCTTCTATCCTGAAATGGGATTTGTCGAACGCGACATTCGAAGCGCAGCGATTTCCGCATTAAAGTCCATTGGTCTAGAAGCCGTTCCTGATCTTGAGGCGGCCCTGGCTGATGACGATATCCTGTTTCGCCTAGCCGTGCTGCAGATCCTGCAAGAACTGGGTCCCAAGGCGGCGACGGCGGCGAATCACGTCCTTCCATTGCTGAAATCTCCCGATCCGGTGATTCGCCGGGTTGCATTGGAAGTGATTTTCAGCATGGATAAAAATGGTAAGATTGCGGTTCCAATCATTCGGCAATTGATCGCTGCAGGCGATGAAAGTGGCGTGGCTGGGCTCGGGCGCTATCCCAACCATCCTGACACTCTGGCATTGCTCGAATCGGCATTAAAGAGCGCGGATCCAGAGGTTCGCGGCGAGGCGGCTCATGTTCTGAGCACCCTGCCAGGACCGTCACGCAAAATCGTCGAAATGCTGCTACCACTGATCAACGATCAGGGACCTCACACAGTCGCCATCTCGAATCACTCATCTTCAACGCGGCAGGTTCGCGATGACGTACTAGATGGACTGCTTGAACATCAAGCGCCGGCCGACAAATTGCTGCCGGAATACTGGAAGATGCTGGACGAGGGAGGTTACGAATGGCCAGCGGATGCCGCATTGCAGGACATCCCGCGACTCATTCCCACACCCCCAGGAACCAGCGAACGTATCTTCAAGCACTATCGCGAAGCAATCGCGTTTCGACAGCAAGCACAGAAAAAAATGAGGATTGGTACGTCGGTGCTGAGCTCAGTGCGGTGAACTGCCTTGTCAGACTGCCCAAGCAAACTCGACGTCTCCTTCCGCAGATTCAGGAGCTGTTTCATTCACAAGATGAATATGTCCGCGCCGAGGCTGCCGCACTGCTCGTCGCCCTCGATCCCGATTCCAATGCCAAGGCATTGGCCCATCTGGTGTATCTCATCGAACTGCTGTCGAGTCCGGTCGATCCCGATGATAAAGAAACGTCTAAGGAATTGCTGGCAGAACGGAACAGACGGTTCGGTGAAAGTGTCCAGTCTCTGCGGCAGGTGTTGATTTCGGTGGTGTGTACGAATGACAAACTGGCAGAGCGATTAATACCCAAGTTGATCGAATGGTATCGCGATCCGGATGGTACGTGGGAAGTTCGTCACGAGGCGCTGGAACCATGCTTTCAGCGACTGGGTCCCAAAGCTAAAGCAGTTGGTCCGATGCTGATTGAAAACATCCACGAGTTCGGCATTCCGGACGTGATTGGCGCATTGGGGCCAGAAATGGTCCCGCTGCTCGTGGAAGAGGCGAAGCGCACCAAGGACCCGTGGGAGAAACTGAAATACCTGGCTAGAGTTGCGAAGTTTGGAGAACACGCGCTGCCAGCGCTACCCGTCTTCCAGGAAATACTGAATTCCTCTGACTCACACAACAAAGTGCGGGCGATTGAACATCTCGCCCTGCTCCAGAGCCTGTCCGAGAAGGTTTACCCGGAACTGATCAAGCGACTTCGCGATGATCAGTGCATCGTGCGAGCGGCGGCAGCCAGTGGCCTGGGCACGTTTGCCAACCATCGCGACCTGATCATTCCCGAACTAATGTCTGCTCTGCAAGACGACTACGCGGATGTCCGAGCCGCCGCAGTGGAATCGCTCATCAAGCTCGACCCGCAGTTGAAACAAGTGCGGAACGCACTGCAGTTGGCGACAAAGGATCGGCATCTCTACGTGCGATTGTTGTTGAATGAAGCATTGCAAGCGAAGTGAGCAGGCCCGTAGGACGGGCACTCCTGCCCGTCGGCATTGGTGTCTGGTATGGAAGGACCTGTCAAGCACGGGATGTGTTTTCGTGGTGATTACAACATGATATCTGGCGGTCCCCGAGACGTCGGCGAATTGAAACGACTGTGATCAGACTGGTATGCGTGGGTCGGAACCACAGGACCTGATTCGTCGCGGAAGTGCCGGACTCTACGAACGGGCGTCTTTCTGGCGAAAGGCCGGATGGATGGCACAGGCGTCTTTCCGGAATCGCTTCGCCGACGTCTCGGAGATCGCTGTCCTTTCTGGAAAAAAGTGGGCCGCTGCAGAAATTCCACAGGTTTTCTGTGAGCCCGGGCGACGGCCGCAATGAATTGTAACTTACTCATGGACCAGTCCTTTCAATGCGGCTCTGTGGGAAACGGATCGCACCAAACATTCTGATTAACATAACCCGCGATCTTGCGAGTGACTGGTCCTTCCATCTTGTCTAAAGGTCTATTGTTCTGGTCTGCCAATCCACGCCACAGTAACATGTTGGTTCGGTCAGGCGACGATTCCTGTTGCTTCTGGCCAGTACTCTGAAATCATGAGCAATTCTATGTCCTCGATCACTGAGACCACGCGCCGTACTTTCTTGCGTTCGATGACTACGAACCTGGTGCTGGCTCCGCTCGCGCTTCAGGCCTATGGCGGTCGCCAGCGGAAAGCGCCGTTCCTCGTCGTTTCCGACACGCATCTTGGACGAAGCGACAATTCCGCGGCGGCTGAGCAGTGGAAAAAGACCGCTGCGGAATTGGGGAAGGCTGCGGGCGACCTGGTTTTGCATCTGGGGGACATCGTCGATGGGGGTCGTGAGCCGCAGTATGCGATCTATAAAGAAATCCGCGACAAGATCAAGAAGCCGGTGCATGAGATTCCCGGTAATCACGATCCGCTCGAACTGTTTGAAAAGCACATCCGCCAGCCGATTGACACGGTTGTCGATCACGACTGGCTGCGAATCCTGCTGCTGGGCAACGCGCGGGTCGATTCGCATGACGGGTTTTTAACGGCAGCGCAATTGAAGTGGATCGACGAGCATTGCGCCGATGCTGCGGCTCGGGGGCGGTACGTCATTTTATGTATGCACGTCCCGGCCCATGCGAACGGTCATCCCGATCGGGGGTGGTACGTCAAACCGGCGGATGGTCAGCAGGGGTTGTATGAAATCGTGACGCGGCACCAGCAGCACATTCTCGCCCTGTTTCATGGACATTTTCATAACGGCATCCGCGGCTGGGACGATCATGCCCCCGTCCACGAAATCCTGTTCCCCTCGGCCTTGTACAACCAGGATCGAGAGCTCGAGCAGCAGGCGCCCGGCTACAACCTGCCCGAATTCCGCCCTGGCTTCATGCAGGTCACCATCGAGGAAGGCCGGATGTCCCTGAACTATCACATGACCGGACGGCAGGATGCGGTGAAGAAAAGGTTGGAACAGAAACAACTTCAATGAGCCGTTGGGGGAGTTATTTGAGATTCACCACGGAGACACGGAGAATACGGAGTCATTCGCATCATTTACGTGTCTCCGTGGTCGATCCTCAGGAATTAAAAAATACAATTGGGGAACACTGATCTTCGCTAATCTACGCTAATTGAGCCAAGAAAATGACGCAGCCCGATTGGTCTTTGTCTGGCTTTCGCTGCTTGCGCGATCCGAATGGATGATGGTGTCACACGGATTGGACGAAGGATGATAATGGCCGCGATTCGCAGGTATTCGATCGTTGGCGTCGCTGCCTTAATTGTCATTGCGGCACTCGCGGGGTGGTTATTTTGTATCTATATACTGCCATGGATTCTGTGCCCACCATTTGGTTCAGGTCCCTACATTGACTTCCCCAAAAAACTACGAGCCGTGCGAGGCGAATCGGTGGTGATCATTGTGACGGCAGAGAGTGACTGTTGGTGGCCGCATCAGCCCATTGCGCGGCAGGTTACACTCGGCGACATGGTGTATCAGGCCACACTCTCGAATGGTCAGAAACTCAATGGCAAAATCAAAACGGTGCTGTCGAAGGAAACACCAAGGTTTGCGACATTTGTCGCGACGCTAGACACAGTCCCTCGCACCTGTGTGGCTTTGGAATTCGAAATTCCATACAGCTACACGAATGCGGCACCCTCACAACATTATGATATCGTTGCGGCTGTGAGTGACCGCTAACAGTCACTGGGGAAGCGCACATGGTTTCGAGACGCCCGCTGCCTCGAACACCCTGGCCCAAGGTCGTGGGAGTTGTTGCGGCGTTCTCGATAGGAGCTGGGCTGTTTGCCTGGCTCTCGTTTCTTGTACGATCCGAATGGCTGATGGTGGTACCTTTTCTCGCGGCGATCCCCATCGGCAACTACTTCTTCACCGTGGAGCGATGCCCGGTGTGTGATCAGCCACTGATGACGTACCGAGAGCCCGATGGCTTCTCGACCGCATATCGCGTTCTGTCGCGATGTGGTCAATGCGAAATCGACTGGGACACGGGCATACTCGGAGACACGAGGTATGATGACTGAATGGCGATCTCTCCCGTTCTACCATTTCACGTCTTCGCGGCAACTGGGAACCGTGCCTTCCAGGTATGTTCGCTGCCAGAGTTCTAGGACCAGCAGACTCCACAGGCGATAGCTGTGGTCCCAGAGTTCACGGACGTGTTCGTCGACCAGGCGGCGGACTTGTTCGGGTTGAAAGAAGCCTCGGGCAAGAGTGGAAGGAGACAGCAGGACATCTTCCACAAGTGGTCGCAGTTCGTTGCGGAACCAGTGGTCGAGTGGTACGCCGAAACCCATTTTCTTGCGTGTCTGCACGCGTTTTGGCATCAGATCTTGAAACGTGTCGATCAGGATTTGCTTGCCTTGCCGGCCGTGGATTTTCCACTCAATGGGTAACCGGGCTGCGAAGTCGACGACTTCGTGATCCAGGAACGGGGCCCGGGCTTCCAGCGCGAATGCCATGCTGGCGATGTCGACCTTTGTCAGGATGTCGCAGGGCAGATAAGTGAGGACGTCGGCACATGTCGTCCGGGTGACGAAGTCGCGGTCGGGGCATTCTTCATAAGCCTGAAACAGGAACTCGGCCGGGTCGTGCCCTTGCAGGCTGGCTTGGAATTCGGGGGTATACAAGTCTGCCCGACGTTCCTCGTCGAAGATACTGACCCACTTGAGGTAGCGGCGACGCGGTTCCAGGGCGATGGCCGAAAGCAGCCGCTTCAAGCGCCGGCGTTTCGAGTTCTGCCGCACCGAGGCCGGCAAGGCCTGCCACACGGAAGAGCCCAGCAGGTTTCGCATGAACGGCGGCAGGCGATCGGCCCATTGTCCCAGTTTGACCGCCTGGTAGCGTTGGTATCCGCCGAACAGTTCGTCCCCTCCGTCACCCGACAGCGAGACCGTGACCTCGCGGCGAGTCATCTCGGACAGATACATCATCGGGATCGCAGAACTGTCCGCGAACGGTTCGTCGTAATGCCAGATCAGCTTCGGCAAGATCTGCAAGGCGGAGGGTTCGACGACCTGTTCGTGATGTTCGGTGCCGATGTGTTTCGCGGCTTCGCGCGCATAGTCTCGCTCGTCGAACGCCGCGACGGGGAAGCCGATGGAAAACGTCTTCACCGGGCGCGAGGACAGGCTTTGCATCAACCCGGCGATGATGGTCGAGTCGACTCCGCCTGATAGGAACGCTCCCAGCGGGACATCGCTGCGCATGCGCAGCTTGACGGCTGTGGTGAGGGTCTCTCGCAACTGCTGGCGAGCTTCTTCAATGGACGAAAACTCGTTGGCTGCGGGGGGCGGGCTGTAGGCTGGGCGCCAGTACCTTTCGAGTTTCAATTTGCCATCGTGATAGAGTGCCCAATGTGCGGGGGGCAGCTTGGAAAAACCTTTCAAGATTGACTGCGGGTGAGGTACGTACTGGTAGGTCAGGTATTCGTCGACCACTTGCCGATCGAGTTCGCGCGGCACACCGGGCACCTGCAGCAACGCCTTCAATTCGCTCGCGAACATCAGACGTCGTGCTTCGTGGCGATAGACGAGGGGTTTCTTACCGAGTCGATCGCGAGCCAGGAACAGCGTCCGCTGGTTCTGATCCCAGATCGCGAAGGCAAACATGCCCCGGAGCTGCGAGACGCAGGCGGGCCCGTATTGCTCGTAGAGATGGACGATGGTTTCGGTGTCGCTGGAGGTCCGAAACGAATGGCCCTGCTTGATCAGCGACGCCTGCAACTCGAGGTAGTTGTAGATCTCGCCATTGAACGCGATCCACACCGACCCGTCTTCGTTCGAGAGGGGTTGATGGCCCCCTCCCAGATCGATGATCGACAGGCGGCGATGTCCCAGTTGAGCCCCCGGACCGGGACCAGCGGGCGAGGCATACGTGCCGGCATCGTCGGGGCCACGGTGGGCAATCGCGTTGATCATGCGCTGCAGGACGGCGTGATCGAAGGGAGCCGCATCAGACGTCCAGGCGACTCCCGCGATACCGCACATGATGCTCGTGGTTCTCGATTGGCGTTCTGAGGTGATTCGGGGGTCGGGCGTGCGATTTTTCGAAATTGGCTGCTCAACGGCTGGATCGCAAACAAATCCCCCATCCGCCAATTTCGAAAAATCGCACGCCCGTCCCTGACCGCTCTACTTCTTAGGTTCAGTCGGCGGGCGTTTTTGTTCGAGAAGCCATTTGTAGAGTTCGGGGTTGTTGTAGGTCATGGTCCAGGAATCATGGCCGGCGTCTGGGTATATGGTGAATTTCGGCTTTCCGCCAGCTTTTTCCACCGCTTTGACGATTTCCTCGGCCGCCACAACCGATGCAGGCGAATCCTTGGCTCCGTGGAAGACCCACATCGGCAGATGCTTGATCGTGTCGGCCGTCCGCGTGTCGCCGCGACCACAAATCGGCACCAATGCGGCAAACCGCTGCGGTTCGGCGGCAGCCCAGTCCCACGTGCCACTGCCCCCCATGCTGAGTCCGGTGAGGTAGATGCGGGTTTGATCGGCACTGTACTTCGCCACGACTTCGTCCAGCATTCCGGAAAGAATCTTCGGCGTCCAGCGTTCGCCAGAAGGGCATTGCGGTGACACGACAATGAACGGGAATTCGGGGTCTTTTTCAACCAGCTTGGGTGGCCCGTGAACCTTGACCAGATTGATGTCGCTGCCACGTTCGCCCGAGCCATGCAGGAAGACAATGACCGGCCATTTCTTCACCTTGTCGGCACCATACGACTTGGGCAGATGTAGCAAGAAATGAATGGAAGGCTTGGTTCCAGCCGATTCGGCCTGTTGCTTGCCGGGTTCGGCAGCCTGCAGCGGCAGACGAATCAGCAGCACACACAGACACAAGGCAATTCCAACGCAGCGCATGAGGAACTCCTGCAGAAATGAGACCAACTCCCGGTCATGGCCGGACAGATCCACATTATCGGAATCGATCGCGAGATGCCACGGTGGCGGATCACTCCCAGGCAAACTTGGCCGCCATGGGCATGCGTCGGCCGCTGCCGAAGGCGCGTTGTGAAAGCTTGATACCCGGCGGCATCTGGCGGCGTTTGAATTCGTTGCGATCGAGACGCGTTGCCACCCAGCGCACGACCTCTTCGGGAAATTGTCGTGAGAGCGTGGCGATGGATAACTCCTGCTCAATCAGGCCTTCGAGGATCGCATCGAGCACTGGATAGGGGGGCAGCGTATCCTGATCGACTTGATTGGGGGCCAGTTCGGCACTGGGGGGTTTCGTCAATGAGTTGACCGGGATGATTTCGCGGCCTTCGCGCACGTCATTGATGTAGTGCGACATGGCATACACGTCCTTCTTAAAGACGTCGCACAGTACGGCAAAGCCACCCGCCATGTCGCCGTACAGCGTGCAATAGCCCACCGCCAGTTCGCTCTTGTTGCCGGTCGCCAATGCCAACCAGCCGTGCCGGTTGCTGCGGATCATGACGCAGGCACCACGGATTCGAGCCTGCAAATTTTGATCGGCCAGACCGGCCGGTTGACTCAGTAAGTCCCGGGCGATGACCGAATGAGCTTCGTACGCGTGATGCATGCCATCAATGTCCACGATCTGGCAGTCGACTTCGAGATTGCGGGCCAGGGCGATGGCGTCATCGACGCTGTGCTGGCTGCTGTACCGACTGGGCATCGCCAGGCCATGCACGCGGTTGGCGCCGAAGGCCTGCACCGCGATGTAACAGGCTAGCGCACTATCAATGCCGCCGGAAAGCCCCAGGACGCAATCGCGGAAGCCGGTCTTGAGTCCATAATCTTTCAGTCCGAGGATCAACGCATCCAACAAGTCGGCCGGACGCGTTCTCGCGGGCCGCGGCGCGGGAGCAGGCAGGTCATCGAGATCAACGATGGCCAGGTCGCTGTCGAAGGACTTCAGCCGCTGCACGGTCTGACCGACGGCATTCATCACCAGACTGTTGCCGTCGAACACCAGATCGTCGTTGCCTCCAATCTGATTCACAAACACGAACGGGCGCTGGTGGCGACTCACATGCCGCCGGACGATTTCTTCTCGCCGATTGGGTTTATCGATTTCGAACGGACTGGCCGACAGATTGATGAACACATCGACTGCCTGGGCGGCCATTTCGGCAATGGGATCGCGGCGATTTTCCGGGGGCAGATGATAAGAGGTGCCGGCTTCACCGTGCCAGGCGTCTTCGCAAATGTGGATGCCCCAGCGACGGCCCAGGAACTCCAGCGGTGCCGCCGATTCTGCCGAAAGGAAGTACCGGCGCTCATCGAAGACATCGTAGTTCGGCAGCAGGCATTTGCGGACGGTGTGGACTCGTTGTCCATTGAGCAACAGGCTGGCCCCATTCGCGATGCGTCCCTGCGGAACGTCGTGCGTTGTGGGATGCCCTACTAAAGTGGCGAGGCCAAGCGGCAATTCGCGAGCCAGCGATTCCACCGCACGGTCGCAGGCCGCCGCGAAGCCTTCGCGTAGGAGCAGATCCTTGGGCGGGTAACCGCTGATGACCAATTCCGACGTGATCAGCAACTGGGCATCGGCCTCATGGGCCTTGCGTGCCGCCGCCAGGATCAGTTGCCGGTTGCCTTCCAGGTCACCCACGATGGGATTGAGTTGTGCTAACGCGATTCGCATGGGAAATCCGCAGGATCGAGAGAATATGGTT
>CAMAVF010000296.1 GCA_945861445.1 Planctomicrobium piriforme
AAATGACAGGCTTACGGTTTCAATTGGCAGCACGGCGGCTGATGTCGTGCATCAAGTTTCGAGCCCCAGCGGTCGTCAGACTTCTGGGGCTCGAGTACGTGCGTTCCTAGAAATTCAGAGACGACGACAGCGACTATTTACCGAGCTTCTGCAGCAGATAGGCTTTGCCGTCCGTGATCGCCTGCCTCAGGTTTTCGGGGGTCTTGCCACCTGCCTGGGCGATATCGGGTCGGCCGCCGCCACCACCGCCGACCGCCTTGGCAGCGGCTTTGACCCAGTCGGAAGCGCTGAGTTTTTTCTCGACGAGATCCGCCGTCACGCCGGCAATCAGGACCACTTTGCCGTCGCTGACCGAACCCAGCAGGACTGCGGCCGACGGGGATTTGCGGCGAATCTGATCGATCAGACCGCGAATCGTGTCGGCGTCTGAGTTGTCGACCAGGGCGGTGACAACGGTGGTTTCACCGACCTTGGATGATTCGGCGAGCAGCGTGTCGACCAGGCCGGCTGCTGATTGCGACGATTGCTTTTGGAGCTCGCGTTTGAGTTCGCGGAGTTCCTCGAGCAACGCGGTCACACGTTGCGGAGCATCTTCGATACGCGACACCTTAAGCGCGATCGCGACATCGCGCAGGAGCTGTTCGTCGTCGCGGACCTTTTGCAGTGCCTTGGGGCCGGTATACGCAGTGATACGGCGGACTCCCTTGGCGATGGATTCTTCGGCGATCACCTTGCAAAGCCCGACTTGTCCCGTGCTCGTGAGATGAGTTCCGCCGCAGAGTTCCTTGCTGAAGTCGCCCATCGTGACGACGCGGACTCGATCGGGGTATTTTTCACCGAACAGAGCGGTCGCTCCAGCTTTCTTGGCGGCTTCCTGATCCATGACTTCGCACGTGACGGGAGCCCCTGACGCGACCTTGGCGTTGATGATGTTTTCGATATCGGTCAATTGTTCGTCGGTAATCGGTTTGGGCTGCGTGAAGTCGAAACGCAGGGTATCCTCTTCGACTTTTGAGCCACGCTGCATGGCATGGCTGCCGAGGACGGTTTGCAGGGCATGATGCAGCAAGTGGGTTGCCGAATGGGCTCGGCGGATCCCCGAACGGCGGCTGTCTTTGACGGTCGCGGTAACGGTCGCGCCGACTTCAATCTGGCCGCTGATTACTTTGCCAATGTGCAGATAGAGGCCCGCATCCTTCTGGGTATCCTGGACTTCGAATTCAAATCCCGGGCCCTTCAGCGTCCCCGTATCGGCCACCTGTCCGCCGGCTTCGGCATAGAAAGGAGTCTGATCGAGAACGATGGCGATGGTCTCGTGGGCCTTGCTGACGCTCTTTACCACTTGCTTGTCAGCGATCAGACCGACGACCTTCGCGGAGGACTCGAGGAGATCGTAGCCGACGAATACCGTTGATTTCAGATTCTTCTGCAGTTCGGACAACGGTCCGGCAGACATCACGGAATCAAGGAAGGCGCCGCGTCCGCTGATGTTGCGATGTTGATCTTGCAGGATCTCAAATCGCGGACGGTCGACCTTCAGGTTGTTCTTCTCGGCCAGTGATTGCGTCAGTTCGATCAGGAAGCCATCGGTCGAATGCAGTTCCCACGCGGCATCGCCGGAGATCGAAGCCGAGCCCTGGCGTTTGGCATCTTCGACGAACTTGTCGAACTTGCGGACCCCTTTTTCCACGGTGCCGAGAAACTGTTCTTCTTCGGTGCGGATTCCGGAGATCACTTGTTCGACGGTTTGGGTGATTTCGGGATAAGCGGTCTTCATCGCGGCGACGACAGCCGGCACGACCTTGTACAAGAACGGATTGTGCTGGCCCAGGAGGTAGCCCTCCAGGAACGCGCGTCGTAATAGCAAACGGACGATGTAGCCCTGTTTTTCGGGTCCGGGGTCGACCCCTTCGTGCAGGCAGAAGGTGCAGGCGCGCACGTGATCGGCAATGCGTCGCAGAGCGCGGCCATGGGGAGCACTGTATTCGTACTTGACTCCGACCGCGTCACCGGCCGCGATGCATAGAGGCTTCAGCAGATCGATTTCGAAATTGCTGAGGACACCCTGCAGAACCGACGCACAGCGCTCCAGGCCCATGCCCGTATCGATGTTCTTCTTGGGCAATGGGCGCAGGTTGTTGGGGGGATCGCCGACACGGTTGAACTGGGTGAAAACGAGGTTCCAGATCTCGACATCGCTGGAGGCGCCGGGGGGCAGGAAGTAGATTTCGCTGCACGGTCCGCAGACGCCATCGGGTCCCAGCGAGGGTGACGAGGCCGGCCAGAAGTTTTCCTTTTCGTTCTCGCGGCTGATCCGGTTTGCGGGCACTTTGATTTCGTCGTGCCAGATGTTGTAGGCTTCGTCGTCGTCGAGATAGACGGTGATTCGCAGGCGGGAGCCGTCCAAGCCGAGCCATTTCTTGTCGGTGAGGAATTCCCAGGCCCAGTGAATGGCTTCTTTCTTGAAGTAGTCGCCGAACGAAAAGTTGCCGAGCATCTCGAAGAACGTGTGGTGGTAGGCGGTGTTGCCGACGTTATCGATGTCGCCGGTCCGGAGGCACTTCTGGCTGGTGGTGGCCTTGGTGAATTCGAGCGGGCCGATTCCCAGAAACTGGTTTTTGAACTGATTCATTCCGGCGGGAGTGAACAGGATGGTCTTGTCGTCGCGCGGGACCAGCACGTCCGAAGGACGGCGCACGCAGCCTTTGGAGACAAAGAAATCGAGATATTTTTCGCGGAGTTCGTCGGTCTTCATGGATGTGATGTTGGATTTCAGAGGGCATGACTGGCGGCGAGGGGCGATGCGGCGGTCAATCCGTTTGACCACGACGAAGGCATTGCCCAGAATGACTCGTGAGTTGTTGGTATGGCTTATTCGTGTAGCGTCACCTTCTTGCCGTTATCGAGTTCCAGGGTGACGTCACCGCGGAGATCTTTGACGGCTTCGATAAAATCTTGAGGGGTAGCGATCACACGTTGATTGACCTTATGGATCCGATTTCCCTCGACCAGATCTGTCTGAGCCGTATCGAGCGGGGGCAGGAGTTTCAGGACCAGCACCCCTCGGGGAAACGGCTTGAATTCCCCGTTATGTTTATCCCGGGCAGTCGAATAGTCAATCACCAGCCCACGCCACGGGGGATAGCGGTAGTGTGAGACGACGATGGCGTCTTCATCAAAGGCGCCCCACTTGGCGAGAACCACTTCCAGGGCAGTCGTGCCCCCGCCGCCGGCGTTGGAGTGGCGCCAGACCGTAACGCGGGCCTTGACTTCGGGCCCCACCTTGTTGATTTCGCGCGTCAGGTCGTCGCTGGTGTAGATTCGCTCGCCATTCACATTCGTGATGACATCGCCGGACAACAGGCCGGCGCGTTCGGCCGGTCCACCAGCGACCAGGCCCACAACCAGTGCCCCTTCGGGGGCATTCGGTTGCGGAAATTCAGCGCGCGATGAATTCAGCGCCGCCGGATTGGGGAAGCTGACGCCGAGGAACCCATACTCAACTTCCTTGCCCTCTTTCAATGTTTGAATGACGCGCAGCGTCGTCGTGTCGAGCGGGATGGCAAATCCGGAAGATTTCTCGAACCCGGCCAGGGCGGCCAGCGATGTCGTCAATCCAATGAGTTCGCCCTTAAAATTGATCAATGCACCGCCGCTGGTGCCCAGATTCAAACGCGTATCGACCTGGATCAAATCCCCCAGATCGTGCAATGTTTCGCGTTTGCGTTTTTCCTGATCCTGACGGTCACGTGGAAATGCTGGGCGGCGTTGCAGATTGCTGATCATCCCCCAACTCGCACTGACCGAACCGTCGCGGGCGGCGGCATAGGGATTTCCCAGGGCAATCACCAACTGGCCTTTTTTCAGTTTGGTCCCGCCCCCCAGCTTGATGGGCTTCAGTTCGGAGTCGGAGACGATGATCACTGCCAGATCGCTGCGCGGGTCGGCGGCATAAATCGAAGCCGGAGCTCCGCGACGATTCGAGCCGCGGACCCAGATCTGGTATTCATCAGGTCGATTTTCATCTGGGACTGTTCGCGTGCCCCCTTTGACGACGTGATAGTTGGTCAGAATGAATGCGCGGTGTTGATTCGACGCGGGGGGATCGACGGCAATTACCACTCCCGATCCGAAATCAGTGGGGATGAAATCAGGGTTGGAGGGATCATCCAGATCAAGCTCCGAGCGGCCCAGTCCGCGGAGGACGCGGGCCTCGAAGCCGACATGCGGGGCCAGGCGCTTGATGCGGGCAATGCTGACGACTGACTGCTCGGCGCGGGAAATCGCTTCCACCAGGGTCTGTTCGATTGCGGCCACTGTGGCCAGACCGTCAGCCTCTTGCGACTGCACGCGCGGTGCGCCGCATATTAGAAGGAGCGCGCCGATGACGCTCCCGAACGTCCAGAAACAGGTCCCAACCCGTCGCATCCTGTGTCTTGTGCCTCCCACCCCCAAAGGTAGATTGAATCCCGTCGCGTTTCGCCAGCAGCGAAGCGGCGCGAGAGGTTGCAGTATAGCAGGAGTCAGCGGGACAAGACGAGAGCAGGTGGGATCGGGAGCGGTGCGACCGAGGATCTCCTACTCAACTCGGGGCGTTGCGAACTGTCAGGACGGGGCAGGCGGCGTGGCGGACCACTTTTTCTGCGACGCTGCCGAGAATGGCCTGGGAGACGAGGCTGCGGCCGTGGGTGCCCATGACGATCAGGTCCATGCGATGATCTTCGGCAAATTCGATGATCTTCGTGAACGGATGGCCGTGCAGCCAATGTAACTCGAGCTTGAGATCATCACGGTCGCCGGCGGGGATCCAATTCTCAAGTCTGTCTTGCGCATAGGTTTCGAAGGACAAGCGGGGGGGGAGAGGCACACTTTCGAAGATGGGGGCGAGCGTCAGGGGGTCTTCGAAGACGTGCAACAGATGGAGCGTCGCGCCGAAGCGCTTGGCGAACGTCACGGCGTAGCGTGTCGCGGCCAGCGTCGGCTCGCTGAAATCAGTCGGTAGCACAATGTTCTTGATCGGCAGCATTGCGGGCGACTCAAGTGGAGGGCGGGGTCGTACACGGCGGGTCGTACAGACGACAGGCAGTCATCAGCGAAGCCGATCACCACCTGAGAGTCAGTCGGGCATGGTTGTCCAAGCTGGGGCAACTTGTCAACAACATACCACCGCACCGAACCGCCCGCCAGCGTCAACGGAACCACAAACATTTCGTCATGCTGGATCACTGCCGATGATCACATTATTATGATGACCTTCGCACGCAGACATTCTATGGATTCGCGTGCCGCATCAGACTGCAACTGGACCCTGTCCGCCGCTTGAGGAGTTGTTGAACATGGAAAAATGGCCGATTGGTGTATTCGCGTCTGTGGATGCCGGTTTGGGGGTCCATCTGGATGTGGCCCAGGAACTGGGGATTCCGACCGTTCAAGTTCACTCTCCGCATCAGCAAACGCGGAATCCCGCCGCCGCTCGCGCCTTCCTCGATCGCTGTAAAGCTGCGGGGATCACAATCACGTGTGTCTTCGGTGGATTTGACGGGGAAAGCTACGCCGATATCCCGACCACGATTCGGACGGTCGGTTTGGTCCCGGAAGCCACTCGAGCTGCGCGTGTGGCCGAGATGACCGAGATCTCGGACTTCGCGAAGCAGTTGGGATGTGGTGCGGTTGGTCTACATATCGGCTTCGTTCCAGCCGATCGCACAAGCAGCAACTATCGCAATTTGATTGCCGCGACCCAGGATCTGCTCGATCACGTGAATGGAAACGCCCAGAACCTCCACCTCGAAACCGGGCAAGAATCAGCCGACCATTTGCTCGAGTTCATTCAAGATGTGAAGCGGGATAATCTCTTTATCAATTTCGACCCCGCCAACATGATTCTGTACGGATCAGGCGAACCGATTGCGGCTCTGAAGAAAGTCGGGCATCTCGTTCGCAGTGTCCATTGCAAGGATGCCAAATGGGCCGCCCCGGATCAGCGCGGCAAGTCGTGGGGTTCCGAAGTGGCGCTCGGCGATGGCGATGTCGGGATGGAAACGTATCTCCGCACGCTGCTCGAACTGGGCTACACTGGACCGCTCACGATTGAACGGGAAATTGCCCACGATCGAGATCGCCAGAAGGCCGATATCGGCAAGGCTGTTGGGTTGCTGAATTCTTTGAAGAAGAAGATTCTTGGGTAGGGCGAGGGATGTATGAGGGTATGAGAGTAACGGAGTGGTTAGCACCAACATTGCGAACTACGTCCGCCCCAGGCAACACTCAGAGGCTGAATCGGCAGCAGGAAAATCAAGCCTTGATGGACCATGTCGTGAAGGATTTTCGGCCTATGGGAGGGTGAGGCTCCTGCCGAACCGCGTAGTCTTGTGACGCCCGATTGACATCCGCGGCGCGGCAGGAGCCTCGCCCTCCCATCGACTTGAATCACAAATCAGAAACGTGTGTTCACCATCATGCTCTCACTCTGGAAGGTGCTGCAATCATTGATTAGTACGTCTTTCCCTTTCGCCGGTCAGTGAGGAATTACTCCTTCCCCACCGCGAGGTCCACAATTTGGCGGGCCTCGCTGACCACGGCCTGGAGATGCTGATCGCTGACAAAACTTTCGGCGTAGATCTTGTAGATGTTTTCGGTGCCTGACGGTCGGGCGGCGAACCAGCCGTTTTCTGTGACTACCTTTAGTCCGCCGATGGCCGCGTTGTTTCCGGGGGCCTTCGTCAACTTGGTTTGAATGGGTTCACCGGCCAGGGTCGTGGCGGTGACGGCTTCCGGGGTCAGCTTCTTGAAGCCTGCCTTTTGAGCGGGACTCGCCGGTTGATCGATGCGCGTGTAACGTGCTTCGCCGAACTGAGCCACGATTTCTCGATAATGCTGCCCGGGATCTTTACCCGTGACCGCGAGGATCTCTGCGGCCAGCAGATTCAGGATCAATCCGTCCTTGTCCGTCGACCACACCGTGCCATCGTGTCGGAGAAAACTGGCCCCGGCGCTTTCTTCGCCGCCGAAGCCCAGCGTGCCGTGATACAAGCCATCCACGAACCACTTGAACCCGACGGGGACTTCGACCAATCTCTTTCCGAGGCTACTGGCGATCCGGTCGATGACGCTGCTACTGACGAGCGTCTTGCCGATCCCGGCGTCCGCGGACCAGCCGGGGCGATGGGTGAAGAGATACTGAATCGCGACGGCGAGGTAGTGGTTGGGATTCATCAGTCCGACCGACGGTGTCACGATCCCGTGCCGGTCGGCGTCGGGATCGTTGCCAAACGCCAGATCGAATCGGTCTTTCAGTTTGACGAGACTCGCCATGGCATATGGACTGGAACAATCCATGCGGATCTTCCCATCATGATCGACCGACATGAATCCAAATTGGGGATCCGTCTGATCGTTCACCACGGTGAGATTGAGTCCGTAACGGTCGGCAATCGGTTCCCAGTATCCAACACTTGCACCGCCCAACGGGTCCGCTGCGAGTTTCACTCCGGATGACCGAATCGCGTCGAGATTCACGACGCTTGCCAGATCGGCAATGTAGGCGTCCATCAGATCTCGCGAGTGTGTGGTACTCGCCTTAATGGCCGCCTCGAATGAGACTCGCTTCACTGCTGCATTCTTGCCGCGCAGGATTTCATTGGCGCGTTCCTGGACGATTGCGGTGACGTCGGTGTCCGCCGGGCCGCCGTTGGGCGAATTGTATTTGAACCCTCCATCTTCAGGAGGATTGTGCGACGGCGTGATGACGATCCCATCTGCCTGCTGGTCCGTTCGGCCACGGTTGTACGCCAGGATCGCGTGGGAAATGACGGGCGTCGGGGTAAATCCATTGCCATTTTGAATGATGGTTTCCACGCCGTTTGCGGCCAGAACTTCTAGGGCGGTCCGTTCGGCAGGCGCGGAGAGCGCATGTGTGTCTTTGCCGAGAAACAGCGGACCAGTGATCCCTTTGGATTGTCTGAATTCGACCAAAGCCTGGGTGATCGCCGCAATGTGGGAATCTGTAAAGGTTCCGTTGCGAGACGTCCCGCGGTGGCCGCTCGTGCCAAAGCTGACGAGTTGTAACGGATTACCCATGTCGGGCTGCAGATCGTGATAGGCCGCGAGCAATTGCGAAATATTCACTAACAATGCAGCCGGAGCAGGCTGCCCGGCAAGCGGACTCACAGCCATGATGATCTCCTGAAAAGTCTGGCGAATGGTGGAACATTGGAGAGAGCGGTGCCGATGATCAATAGCACCAGGGTTGTCACACTGATGATCCCACCGATCCAGACGGAGTTTGGTCGATAAGTCCAGGTGACGACGTGTTGAGACGGAGGGACCCGGACCGCCCGATAAGGCCCGAACTTCCGAGTATTCTCAATCGATTCCGCGGGCTGGCCATCAATCTGGACCGTCCAGCCCGGCCAGCGCAGTTCAGTCAGGATCAAGGTATTTTCGATCGGACACGACGTTGTGATGCGGACTGAGTTGGCTCGGTAGTCCGTGATTTCTGCGGAGGCCGGTCCGGACGTTTCCCAACGAACACGTCCCGGGGCCTCGTTCAGTTCGTACAGAAAAAATGCGTCACTCGGGCTGCGCGCCCAGGCTTGATTCAGGAATGGATCGGGAGTGACGACCAGCAGCGTGACCGGCCAGGCCGTTAGATCCAACGCCGTGAAGCTGAGAATATGCGTCACTCCCGCCTGCCGCAACCAGTCGATCTGCTCCGGCGTGGGATTCGTGTCAAACGGCAGCGGCTCGGGCATCTTCACTTGCGGATCGAAGTAGGCTTGGGGACCAATCCCCAGATAGACCGGAGTGGAGGCAACTCCCAGCAAATTGGGCAGATTGGCCCCGCGGCAGAACAAACGGACGGGGCCCGGCAACTGAGCCAGCTCTTGCCGGAGTGGGCTGGTCGCGAGAGACCGCCACGGTGGGCGGGAGACCTCGAAGGTGTACTGCGCCATGCGGGACACAATCCGAACGTCGCTGGTCGCGATCACCAGCAATGCCAGGACGATTCCAGTTTGAGTCCACGACCTTTGCGGTCCCATGAGACGCTGCAGGGACTCAGCGGCTAACAATCCGATGGCAAGGTTGAAAATGATGCCGTAGCGCCCGACTCCATTGAAGAAGCCAAATCCGGGCAAGTGTCTGGCCACCGGCATTAAAACGCCCGTCGTGTACACTAGAGTCAGCACTGCCAGCAGCCACCAGATGCGATGACGGCTGTCTGCCTGCTGGCGTCGCCAGAAAGCCCCGATGGCAACCAGCACCAATGGAATCAGCCCGCAATACAAATGGGCTTCCACCATATTCGTGCGAGGCACTCCGATGCCCGTCCCGTCGAGACTCACGTCCGGTGCGTAGTAGGACCAGGGAAGCACCAACTGCCCCAAGTACCACCAGGGAATATAG
>CAMAVF010000297.1 GCA_945861445.1 Planctomicrobium piriforme
GAATCTTGGGAAAATCGAATGACAATCCCGTGACAGACTGTAAACTCATAGCTGGCCTCCGTGCGTGCGTTGAAGTTTGTTGTGGTTAACAACTTATACGCCACACGAGGCCATTTTTGTTGAACAATGGTGAATAATCCGGGCTAGCGACCTTGCTTGACGAAGTGAAGACGACACGTTGCAGAGACTTCAACTTCTTCAGGTGCTTCAGGCAAGCCGGGGATGCCAGGACGTCGCCTTCAATAGCCAGGATTCGCAGCAGTCTGAGCGCAGATAATTTGTCGATCCCATTGGCCGTAATCTGAGTCTTACGTAGATCTAGAAGCTCCAATGGCGTAATACTTCCAATGACTTCCAGGGCTTCATCCGTGATGGGATTATACTCAAGAAAAAGCCGACGCAGGTTGGTAAGAGCTCGCAACGACTCACAATCTTTGCTCGAGAATTTGGTTCGTGCCAGCCTGACGAGATCGAGTTTGTGACAGGTGCCAATAAAGTTTGATCCTTCGCTGCCCAGAGTGATCCCCCTCACATCGAGCGACTCCAAAATGCTCGGATTCAGCTTCTTTAATCCCCGCGGCGTTACCGATGTGTCATTTAGACCTAGCCAACGTACCCTACCGAAAAACGCGGTTTCGTTCATGCCGACGTCGGTGATGCACGTTTCGCCGAGCTCCAAATAATCGGGAGTAGCAAACTTGGCCAGAATTGCCAGATCGAGATCGTTGACGTTGGTACGAGTCAGACGTAATTCTTTGAGCCGGGTGTTATTGGTCAACTGCTCAAAGCCAGGCTTGGCTAATACCGCGTCCGCCTGTGGTTGCTGACAGTTCCCCGAACCAACCAGCGTCCCAGACAAGTCCAGACGTAGTAAATTTAAGCGACTCAAATGCTTCAGACCTGCGTTCGTGATGGACTGGCCGTTCAGGTACAGCGCCCACACACGATAGACCTTGCCAACGGCGCGCAGATCGTCATCCCGAAATACAATGTTCTCAAAGTTCATCTCGTAGGGGTGGTCGACAATTTCCTGACCGAGAATCAAGGCCGCTCCGTACTCCAGCGGGGGCCTATGCTGGAGAGTCCGATCCGTGAAGTACTTCGTCTCCACGCCGTCCGACTCGAGTTGTCGAACGACACGATGAACTTGAATGTAGGGATCGAGCACGAGCGTGTAATACACCCCAAATAGCAAGCTGCTAACCGCGATGAATATCACGATTCCGAGTCGCCATTTACGACCAAGAGGAGTGCTCAAGAAAAAACCTTTATTGGAACGTGCTTCGCATTCACCCCCGTGGCGTCCTGCAGTAACAGCAAGCGGATCGACGATAAACTCATGCCAGCAGTTTCTGCACGACGTTGCCGCTGATGTCCGTCAGGCGGAAATCGCGCCCCTGGAAGCGGTAGGTCAGCTTCTCGTGGTTGATCCCCAGCAGATGCAACACTGTCGCCTGGAAATCGTGGACATGCACGCCATCCGAGACCACGTTGTAACCGAAATCGTCTGTCTGGCCGATCGTCACGCCCCCCTTGATGCCGCCCCCCGCCATCCAGATCGAGTAGCACCGGGGATGATGATCGCGACCGTAACTGTCCCCCTTCAGGGCTCCCTGGTTATAGGTCGTGCGGCCAAATTCTCCGCCCCAGATCACCAGCGTGTCCTGCAGCATGCCCCGTTCTTTTAAGTCCTGAATCAGGGCTCCCGAAGCCTGATCGGTTTGACCACACTGCTGCTTCATGCGGTTGGGCAGATCGGCATGATGATCCCAGTCGCGATGATACAACTGCACGAACCGCACACCGCGTTCGACCAGACGCCGAGCCAGCAGGCAATTGTTCGCGTACGACGACTGTCCCGGCTGAGCCCCATATTTCTCCAAGACTCCCTTCGGTTCCTTGGACAGATCCATCAGCTCCGGCACGCTCATCTGCATCCGGTAAGCCAGCTCATAAGAATTAATCCGCGTCTGGATCTCGGGATCGGCCAGCGAATCGAATTTGAGTTTGTTGAGTTCGTTGACACCGTCGATCAGCGACTTGCGAGTCGTCCCATCAATGCCGGGCGGGTTCGACAGATACAGGACCGGATCACCCTGCGATCGGAACTGCACCCCCTGGTACTTGCTGGGCAGGAACCCGTTGCTCCAATAGCGTGAGACAACCGGTTGGCCGCCGCTGCCCGACAACAGGACAATAAAATCCGGAAGGTTTTTGTTTTCACTCCCCAGGCCATAGGACATCCACGACCCCAAAGTGGGCCGGCCGGCCACGCCACTGCCCGTCTGAGTGAAATTCACCGCGGGATCATGGTTGATCGGCTCCGTGTGCATCGAACGAATGATCGCGATGTCATCCGCGACCTTGCCCAGGTGCGGCATCAGTTCGTTCAATTCCTGCCCGGACTGCCCATGCTTGATGAACTTCAGGCTGGATGCGGCCACCAGGAACTGCCCCTGATTGCGGGTCATCAGCGTCACGCGCTGCATGCCGCGGACCGAGGCTGGCAATTCCTTGCCGTGCAATTCGGCCAGTTTGGGCTTCGGATCATACAAGTCGAGATGCGACGGCCCCCCCGACTGGAACAGGTAGATCACCCGTTTCGCCTTCGGAGCAAAATGCGGAATCGTGCCGTCGCCAGGCGCGGCAAATAATTCCGGCTTCAGCAGCGAGGCCAACGCAGCACTGCCTAATCCCGCTGAAGTCCGGGTGAAAAAGCTACGCCGCGTTTGAGCGAGATTCATTTCTGCGGGGGAATTCAACATGTGGTCAAACCCTTACGGTTATCGCGTCATCACTCTCTGGAAATCGTCTCATCGAGATTCAACAACACGTTACTGACGGCTGTCCATGCAGCCAGTTCTGGAACTGCCAACTGGCTCGGCCGGGCGGCACTGCCGTTGCTGACTAGCGCCGTTGCCGCCACATTGTCCGCTTGATACTTCGTCAATTGAGCCGAATAGATCTTTTCCAGAACCTGGATTTCCTGGTCGCGCGGCGGCCGAGACACACACAGGCGAAACGCATAAGCCAACTTGTTCGGGACGGTCGCACCCCCCTCCAGCATGACTCGCTGACCGAAGACGCGCGCGGCTTCCACATAGACCGGGTCATTGAGCGTCACGAGAGCCTGCAGCGGCGTATTCGTACGCGGACGATCCACAGAGCAGGACTCGCGGGTGGGGGCGTCGAACACCTGGAAGGACGGATAAAATGTCGTCCGCCGCCAGAACGTGTACAGACCTCGCCGATACAGATCATTCCCCGTACTCTGTTGCCATTTCCAGCGGCCCTTGTCCGAGTAGTAATCGGCGGGCTGGTAAGGATAGACACTCTTGCCCCCCAGCTCGCGATTCAACAATCCGCTGATCGCCAACGCATTATCGCGGATCATTTCGGCCGGCAACCGGAACCTGGCACTGTGCGCCAACAGCCGATTGAACGGATCGCTCTCGATGATCTGCCCCTGCGGATTCGATGATTGCCGATACGTGGCCGAGGTCACGATCAAGCGGATCAGTTCTTTCATATTCCAACTCGCAGGATTACCGCTAACGGGAGTTTCACCGGGGCTCGTGGGACCACTGGAGGGGCTCATGAACTCCAGGGCCAGCCAATCCAGTAACTCGGGATGCGTCGGGAATTCCCCTTGCGAACCGAAGTCTTCCAGCGTCTTGACCAATCCCGTGCCGAAGAATTGCTTCCAATAGCGATTGACCGTGACGCGCGCCGTCAGGGGATTTTCTTTGTCCACTAACCAATATCCGAGCCCCAGCCGATTCGCCGGCTTGTCGGCGGGCATGGGTGGCAGAACCGCTGGCACGTTGGCAGTGACTGCATCACCGGGAGTCTGATAGTTCCCCCGCATCAGGACGAACGCCCCACGCGGCTTCGCCATTTCGGTCATGACCATCGTCGTCGTAATGGCGGCGTTGGTCTTCGTCTCCAGCGCTTTCAAGTCGACCATCTGCGTGTTGATCGGATCGAAGATCGGTCGCGATTTTGAATACACAGAGCGGGCAAAATGGTTGCGGAGCTCCAGCTTCTGAGCATCCGTCCGCTTGTCCGCTGCGATCCTCAGCAAGTCCAGAATGGGCGCCGCCAGCTTGGTGGGCGGATTGGGAGTGCTCAATTCAAACTTCTCCCACGCGGCGAGAGATTCGTCCGGCAACGGCTCCTGAGGCGTCCGCGTGGCCAGTCCGGCTTTGTCCCAGGAGATCTTGCCGTCGACCTGCGTGAAGGCCATGCCATTCACGATCGTGCCCGGTGGCAGCCCTATGGCTTTGGCATCGACCTCCAGGCGAACCCAGCCACCGACCGTCGGGACGGGCCCCATCGGCAACCGGCTGGCCGTGCCGTTCGCACCCCACGTCACCAGGTCTTCACCCCAGTACGCACGATGCTCCCACGATCCGTCGTTGAATTGCAACATCACCGTCTTGGGTGGCGTCGCCGGATCGATGAACAGGTAGGCAAACAGTTTGTCCCCTTCGCCAATCTTCAAACCTGCGGCTGCCGCCGTGAAGTAATGCTGACTGAGCCCCTTAGCCGTACGAGTATGAGCCAGCTTGCGGCTATGAACTTGTACGGCGGGCGACTCGGCCCATTGCCACGACTTTTCGGCCTCATTCCCCTGCGGAGCCGCACCCGTCGGCAAGGTGTCATCTACCCACACGTGGTCGCGGAACTCGGTCGACGCCGAGGCCGCCGGTTCGTCCAAATTAACCTTCACCAGTTCCTGCACCAGCCGCGCATCCAGCTCAGCCAACTGCACCTTGCTCCGCTCCAGGGTCGCCGTCTGTTCCGCAGTCGGGAATGCCAGCAAAGGGGGCAGGGCGATGTCGTGTCCCTGGGCCCCACGCTCGCCGTCGACACTGTTGAAGAACGCAAACAGCGAATAAAAATCCTTTTGCGACAAGGGATCATACTTATGGTCGTGACACTCGGCACACGCCATCGTCATACCCAGGTAGACGGTAGCCAGGGTGCTGGTCCGATCCACCGCGTATTTCACCAGGTATTCGTCAGGGTCAGCTCCCCCTTCCTCATTGTAGGTCACGTTGCGGCTGAAACCGGTCGCCGTCCGCTGTTCGGGAGTGGCATTCGGCAGCAAGTCCCCGGCGATCTGCGCGATCGTAAACTCATCAAACGGCATGTTCGAATTGAACGCATTGATGACCCATTCGCGATACTTCCACATCGAGCGATCACTGTCGTTTTCATACCCGTTCGTGTCACCATACCGCGACAGATCGAGCCATTCTTGAGCCATCCGCTCTCCAAAATGGGGCGAAGACAGCAACCGGTCGACCACCTTTTCATAGGCATCGGGACTGGAGTCATTGACGAATTGATCCACGTCCTGGAGTGTCGGTGGAAGTCCAGTCAAATCGAGCGTCAGGCGCCGGATCAGGGTCAAACGATCCGCTTCGGGTGCTGGCTTTGATCCGGCTTTTTCCAGGCGATGCAGAATGAAATGGTCGATTGCCGTGCGCGGCCAGGCGCGATTCTGAATCTCAGGAAACGCCGGCCGCTGCGGTTTGATATACGACCAGTGCAACTTGTAGTCGGCCCCCTGCTGGATCCATTGCGTCAAGAGTTCCAATTCCTGTGGAGTCGGCTTCTTGTTGGCAGCTGGCGGCGGCATGACCTGGGCGGGATCCTGTGACGTAATCCGCGCGATCAATTCGCTGGCCGCGGGCTGGCCTGGAACGATGGCCTTGTCGCCGGAGGCCGCCGGCATCAACGCCGCATCACGCAGGTCGAGCCGCAAATTCCCCTTCCGAGCCCCCTCATCAGGCCCGTGGCACTTGAAGCAATAATTGGACAGGATGGGCCGAATATGACGGCTGTAATCAAGGGGCGGAGTACCAGTTGCAGGTGCAGGTGCCGCAGCATCCGCCGCAAACAGTTGTACCGCCCCCAAGATCGCCAGCACACATCCGCCCCAGCCAGCGGCTCGGATGACGCCTGCCAGACGATGAGTTCGCAAGCTGTTACCGGTCAAACGAGGTGTGGCAATCCGCATCACGAAGAAGATCCTGATAGTGGAACGGAACGGGTTCAACAACTTCCACGCTTCACACGTAATCCCTAGCAGCGTAAAGAGATCGCACCACTGCACACATTTGGCTAGGAATCCGCATTTTGACTCGTTGTAACAGTCTACCTCGTTAACCCACACCTATCAATCTTCTTTGATCCCCAACAGAAATTTGGCCGGCCACGAAGTGACCGCAAATACAAGCTCGAAGCGCCAGCGAGTGCATCTTGAATGCTCAATACAACGAAATCTCGTCAAATTCACACCAGTTTGAGTCATTCATCCTTCCATCGTTCTGCCCTCCATTATCCTGCTACTCCCGCCTGGCAGGATGATGATGCGAACTGCCCTCTACATGTTCTTGACCCGACACCAACGCCAGACCAGAATGCCGGAGTCATCCGACACGCTGTTTCGACTGGCATCAGCAAGCCCCCCGAGAGAGGCAACTTCATGACAACGGATCCCCCAGCCGGTTTCGCCATCAACACCAATGAGATTCCGTGGCAGGAGCGGTTCAACGAAAAAATTGGTCGCGCACTCCTTCGGAAGGAACTCTACGAAGACCCCGACAACGGCATGCTGATCCGGCTGGTGAAGTATCCTGCGGGCGTGATCAATCCCGGCCACACGCACCCCTGCGGCCACGGCATGTTCGTACTCGAAGGAACTCTCGTGACACATCGCGGCACCTACGGTCCCGGTTCGTTCGTGTGGTTCCCGGAAGGGGAAGTCATGGAGCACGGCGCGAGTGCCGAGGGCGACGTCACCGTCGTGTTCATCACCAACAAGTCATTTCGGCTGGATTACGTGTGACCAGCATCTAACGGCGCGGAGGGTGTGATGAGCGGGAAACTGCGCGACAAGGTCCTCGACCTGGGCATCGACAAGATCGAACGCCATATTTTCCTCTGCGCCGACGCCTCCAAGCTGAAAAGCTTCAGTTGCGGTACAGCCAAGATGTACCCCACGTTTGCCTCGTGTTCTGCATGAACAACACGCAATCCAGTTCTGCATCGAGTTCAAACGTCTTGCACAAGTACTCGATCAGCGGAAACTGATAGCAGTATTCGTGACAGAAATACATATCCCAGGGGGGATAGTCGATCTTCTGAAAGGATAGCTTGTCCGATCCATAGTCGTACCCGCAACTGCCATCGAGGTCGAAGATGAACTGCTTGGCCTGCTCAATGTCGGCGAAGATTGTGGTGTCAGGCTTCGTCTTGTTGATGGACGACATCACCGCATCGAGGCGGCCTCGACACAGCGGATCCTGTGCGTGGCATTCGAGCAAATAACGCTGGCCGTCATCAATACGCGTGAATGGTGAGACTTGTTTGCGGAAATGCGAGAACCGCTTGCCGAAAAAGCCGAGAAAGCGCGACGAAGAATCGGACCGTAGTGTGTAATACGTGCGGAAGACGTGATTTCCCTTGCGGATCTTGGTGCTGATGCGACACAGCATGTCGTTGTTGCGAACGGGCGGAAACGGGACCCAGCCGAACCAGCTCACCCAAAAATCGCAGGCACACATGCTCAGAATTCCCAGACCTGTGTCGCCGATCTCTTCCACCTCAATGGCCTCGGGAACGACTCGGCGAAGTTGAGTCAGCGGCACGCGAAAATTGACTGTGAACCGCTTATTCGTAAACGAATGGACTCGAACCGGCTGATGAAAGACGCGTCCCATGCGATCATGCAAACTGCGTATGTCCGTGGGCATCACGTCGGATTCTAAAGTGCGGCTCATGCGGGCATTCTCCACAGCTTAACGGGGTGACTCTTCACGATACTCCCCTTAGACCGCAGAGTCCACGCGACAATAACCGCAATTCTATTCGCAATCAGGCAAGAGACCTGAAATGCGAAAACGCGGCGGACCAGCCTACGCCAGTCCGCCGCGCTGCGTTCTAAATGACTCGCTGCGACCACGCGGATCACAGCAGGTTGACCACCTTGTCTGCCAGCCCCTTGTCGGTCAGGACAATGTTGAGCTTGCCGCCAGCCGCGATCTTCTCCAGCACTTCCAGTTCGCGCAGCCGCATCAGGGTCGGGCTGTCCGCCAGCAGCTTGGCCGTGTTGGCCTGGCTGCGGATGGCTGCCGTTTCCTCGCGCCGAGCGATCAGGTTGGCCTCGGCCGCCTTGTGGGCTTCCGTGACTTTGTTCATCAGGTCCTTCATATCGCCCGGCAGGATCACGTCCCGGATACCGACCGAAGCCAGTTCCAGGCCCAGTTCGCCCGCTCGACGACGCACGTTGTCCTCCAACTCCTTCGCGACAGCATCCTTGTCCGCCAGGAAGGCATCGAGTTCCCGCACGCCGACCACGCCACGCAGCACCAACTGCGTGTCGCGGTACAAAGCCTGCCGCACGTCGTCGGTCTGGCTGATCGCCTTGCGAGCGTCCACGATCTTATAAGTCACCACCGCGTTCACACGCAGCGTCACCTTGTCAGCGGTCATGATCTCCTGACCACTCACATCGACCATCGACTCCCGCAGATCGACCTCGACCACCTTGGCCTCGGCCGGCCCCTTCCAGAAGGCGTACTCACCCGGCGACAGCGTCTCGATGTACCGTCCGTCAATGAACAGCACACCCACGCGATCGCGCTGCACGCTGCAGAGATCGAGCACCCGGCTGGCAAGGGTCGAGCGAACAATCACCTTGAACTGTTCGTGCTCAAACCGCACCTGCCGGATATCGACGACCTCCACGCGGACCTGCTTCTGGCCGGTCCAGTAAGCGTACTGGCCCGCCGGTAGCACGTGACTGAACCGGTTCTCGATCCAGACCAGGGCCCGCTCATGGTCCTTCAGATCCAGCACAATCGCGCGGTTGTCGAGCACCCCCGATTTGACGATCAAGTCGAGCTTCTCGTGGACCAACCACGGATCGCGCTGCGAAACCACATCCACCCGGACCTTGCCGAACGGATCGCAGAACCAGTGCTGACCCGCATTCAGCAGACCACGAAATTCGCCGTCGCGGAACAGCAAACCCATCTCATAAGTACGAATCTTGTAGTGTTTGAAAATCATCATGATCCATTCCCCTAAAACTGTCGGTATAGTATTGGGAGATCAGACATTGACTCTCCACAGGAAGTTCGGACAAATGGCAAATGCAGACAGGAGCTCTCCGAAGAATCGAGCACCGCTACTTGAGCATCGAGTGTTCTTGTTCTATCTATACTTCACGCGGTGAGGAATGAGGCCGGGTTGAAGTGTTGGAAGTTGTGGGTCATGAGGGTGGCGAGTTGGGGGCGGTGTTTTGTGGGGATGTTGTCGAGGCAGCCATCGATGGCGTGGCGGAATTCGGTGAAGTTGTCGTAGT
>CAMAVF010000298.1 GCA_945861445.1 Planctomicrobium piriforme
ACAGCGACATCCGCAATCATTCCGGTCTTCAAATACCCACGCTCGGTCCAGCCGAGAATCTCGGCGGGTAGTCCCGTGGAACTGCGAATGGCGGCGGCCAGCGGCAGGATCCCGTGCTGAATGGAATAATAACCGATTTTGCGGGCGAAGGTACCATAATTGCGCGGATGGGGTCGATCGGCGCCCGGTAGGTAGGCTCGTCCATCCGAGGCTGTCGCGACCCACGGCAGTTGCATGGCGAACCGGACGTCATCCTCGTGCATGCCAAAACTGACCGCGGCGGCACCCCCGTTGCGGCAGATTTCCAGGACGATTTCCACGGTTTCGCGTTTCTCCGCGTCGGCAATTTCCTGGAGACTTTTGCCGACCCAGCGGGGTTGCGGCGCGTAGCGAGCAATCCGAATGGGCGCATCGGGTCCACGCTGCTTCAGGTCTAGCAGGATGGCATCGCGAATCTTGGCCGTCTGCTGGGGATCGCTGAGACGCTGTTGCAGACCGCGGTTGCCCCCTTCTCGGGCCCACGTCGGCACCACCATCGCCTCGAGGGATGTGCTGGAGGCGATGTAGGGATATTGGTCGGCCGTCACGACCTGTCCCGCCTTGCGAGCCGCTTCGATCTGCGCGGCGGCTTGACGGATCAAGCCCCAGGACTCGGTGCCATTCGACTTGAAGTGCGAGATATGGACCCGTGTGCCGCCGGCCTGGCCGATCTTCAGGGCCTCGTCGATGGCCCCCAGTAAGTCCTGGCTTTCGTTGCGAATATGGCTCGCATAGAAGCCACCGTGCTTGCCCACGACTTTGGCAATTTCCTGCAGTTCCTCGGTCGGCGTGTAGGTTCCGGGAATGTAGATCAGCCCGGTCGACATGCCCCATACGCCGTCGCGCATCGCCTTATCGGCGAGATTCCGCATGGTGTCGAGTTCCGCGGCGGTCGACTTGCGATTGACGGGGCCCAGGACCTGGTCTCGCAGACTGCCCTGCGGCAAGAGATGCGCGACATTGGTTCCCGCCCCAGCGGCATCGATCTGATCGAAATAGCTGGCGGCATCCACCGGCCCGGCTCCGCAATTGCCGGTGACGACCGTGGTGCAGCCTTGCAGCAGGAAATTGACGTTGCCGCGCGTCAACGGCGTGACGATCTGGGCATCGCTATGGTTGTGCAGATCGATGAATCCCGGGCAAACCACCAATCCCTGGCAGTCAATTCGCAGACCCGCGCGACTGGTCTTCAAGTCGCCGATGGCTGCGATCTTGCCGTCCAACAGGCCGACATCGCCGACGACAGGTGCTGAGCCGTAACCATCGTGCAAGGTGCCCTTCAACAGCAACACATCGAACGCAGGCGGTTCGGCCGCACCACATGTTTCAGCGGCCAGCAGGCAGCAGCAGGCGAGAGACGCGATCAGTCTGTGCATGTGGGTCCTCGATACCGAGGGGGCGTCCTATGAGTTCTGGCAAAACCGGTTGTGGGAATTTCAGCACCGTGTCATTTCGCACGATTCTGAAATGACGCAGAGGTTTTGTCAGAATCTTTTTGGATATTGCCAAGTCGTGATTGTAGCGCTTCGCGACAGAAGCTGCCAGCATCTGGGCTGAGCAATCTACTGCGAGAGCCTTCGAACTTGTCGGAGCGCAGCGACGTGAACTCCCCCCCCTTATAAGGGGGGGAGCCACACTTCGCTTCGCTCAGCTTGGCAAACACTCTTCGCAGCAAACATCCACGCAACAATTGCTCGAAGATTCCGCATTTGCCCCGATTCGACGTTCTCCACTACACTAGACGCCGCAGCAGGATGATCGAAACGGAATTGATTCGTGATTGGGAATGAAATAGGGGCGGTTGGATGGCACTGTTACTGCAATCGGACTTGAAGGATATCAATGAAACTCTCGACGACCACTCACCGCAGGAATTGCTGAGCTGGGCGGGGGACATGTTTGGGTCGCGCGGCGGAATCCTGTCGGCCATGCAGCGGGCCGGTTCGGTGGTCTGTCACATGGCCCATGACCTCGGACTGACGATGGATGTGATCTTTGTCGATACCGGCGTGATGTTTCAGGAAACGCTCGATACGCGAGATCGCATTCAGAAGGAGTACGGACTGCCGGTCCTGACGCTGCATCCCGATCAGACGATGGACGAGCAGACTCGCGATCTGGGAATCTTGTACCTTACCAAAGAGGGTCAGGAGCAGTGCTGCGAGTTGCGGAAGACTTCTCCCTTGTTGAAGGCGAAGGGCCGTTACGACTGCCTGATCGGCAGCCTGCGCCGCAGCGAAGGGGGCAACCGGGCCCGGGTCCCCATTCTGGCAGTAGATCCCAAGATGAACTGCGTGCGGGTGAATGTGCTGGCGAATCTTTCGGATCAGGACCTGGAACACTACATCACTCATCACAAGGTGATCATCAATCCGCTGCATCATCAGGGTTACGACACAATTGGCTGCAATCGCTGCACCACGCCCGTGCTGGCGGGCGAACCACCACGTGCGGGACGCTGGCGGCATCTGGGCCCCTGGGCCATGTACTGCGGAATCAATCCCACCGATGTGAAGGGGGGAACCGACAAGTCGATTGACCTGCCACAGCCCCTCATCGATAAGATCTTGGGACGTTCGGCCGACTTTATGATCTAGACACAACATGGGAACTGCAGACGTAAACGGTTATGCGTCCAGAGAACAAGACTTTGGAGTACGGTTCACAGTGTCCCGCTGAAACATTACTTGTCTGCGAGAAGAGTTATCCACAGATTTCGCAGATGGCACAGATGGGGAAAATGAATTCGTATCTGCGTCATCTGCGAAATCTGTGGATCGCTCCACTCAGCATTAGCTGATTCAATCATTCCAAAATACACACTTTACGAAGCAGAATTGATCCATCATGGAAGCGGGAATTGTCGGGTTGCCGAATGTGGGCAAATCGACGTTGTTCAATGCACTGACGTCTCAGAAGATCCCCAGCGAAAACTATCCGTTCTGCACCATCGAACCCAATGTGGGGATCGTGCCGGTGCCTGATTCTCGGCTGGAATTGATCGCCAAATACATCCCGCCACAAAAGCTGGTGCCGGCCCTGTTGCAACTGGTCGACATCGCCGGCATCGTGCGGGGTGCATCCGAAGGGGAAGGGCTCGGGAACAAGTTCCTGTCCCACATCCGCAACGTGGACGCCATCATCCATGTCGTGCGCTGTTTTGAAGACCCCGACGTGATTCACGTCGAAGGAGGAGTTGACCCCATCCGCGATATCGAGACCATCGAAACCGAGTTGATGATGGCCGACCTGCAAACGGTGCAGGGCTCGAAGGAGAAGGCCGCCAAAGCTGCCAAGGGTGGCGACAAAGACGCCAAAATCAAGCTGGAAATCCTGCTGCAATGCGAAGCCTTGCTGAAGGACGTGCGGCCGGTGCGGTCCCTGCAATATGACGTTCCCGACTATCAAAAGGCGTTCAAAGCCCTGTCGCTGCTGTCGTCGAAGAAGGTCCTGTATCTCGCGAACGTGCATGAAAACGATCTCCACGGCGAGAGTCCGCTGGTCCAAAAAGTGAGGGAACTGGCCGCTAGTGAGGGGAGCACTGTCGTCCCGGTGTGTGCGCGTCTGGAAGCTGAACTGTCGGAATTGGAACCGGCCGACCGCACCGAGTTGCTGGAGAGCGTCGGGCTGAGCGAACCGGCGTTGAACGTGGTGACTCGCGCCGCCTACAAGACGCTGGGCTTGCAGAGTTTCTTCACTGCCGGGGAAACGGAAGTCCGAGCCTGGACGATTCCCGTCGGAGCCACTGGACCGCAAGCCGCGGGTGTCATTCACACCGATTTCGAAAAGGGTTTCATTCGGGCCCAGATCTATTCGGTCGAAGATCTGACGCAGTTCCACACGGAAAAAGCGATTCGCGAAGCGGGCAAGCTGCGGGTAGAAGGCAAAACCTACATCATGCAGGACGGAGACATCTGCCACTTCTTGTTCAATTAGACTTTGCCATCTTCGACACCTTCGACCTTGCCCAAAACACCGCGTAAATCAGCCGGAACGCGCTAGCGTCCGGTTTCTTCGGGAATTGGGCTAACCGTGGGCTAGCGCCCAGCGGCTGATGAATCATCCGGGATATGCCGACACCGTCACAGCATCTTCGACATCTTTGCCATCTTCGACACTTTCGATTCCCAACCCCGAACTCTTCCTATTGAGTTTCACAAGTCCCGCCACAGCCCGCTCCGGCCGATTCCGCAATTCCCACACCCACTGCCCGTTCGCCGTCGTCTCTTGAGAACACACCACCCGCTGAGCTTCGCGAGCCCGACGCACCTGACCCGCGGACCAACCCGCCGTACTGGCCGCGGCCACGACCTGCTTCGCCGGCAACGGCCCGTCGGCCAGATGAGTCTTGAAAAACCATCCAGCCTCACTCCGCGAGCACCCCGCAGAACCGGACGCCCCAGACTTGGTTCTACCCGCCCCCGTTTTTCCAGCCCAATTCACCAAACGCATCAATTTCCAGTGATTTCCCACGATTCCAAGAGCGCTCAAACCCCGAACCTCAACCCCACGCAGCAGTTCCGTCAAGCTTCAAATTAGATGTGCGCCCCCGAACTGGCGCGCAGAATGAGATCGTAGCCTTCATCGCTCCGCGTGAAGTCAGCCGAGCGCACGATCGGCATCATCAGTCCCCAAACCTCTGATCATAGAAGACGCAACCACACAAAAAGTCGACTGCGCGCCCGACGAGGTTTAACGACTGCCAAGTCCACAGCGAGTTCGGCCAACTTCACGTGGAACGTGAAGGCGACTTTGGTCCCAAGGACAGGCATCCATTTTCCTTCGAGAAAGAATCTCAAGACAGTATGTGATTTCGGTTCGCAGCAAAGAACGCCCCAGAAACACTCCTGCTGCTAATATGCCTGTCCTTTACTGGAGTGCTTTGCACTACATCACATCAAATCAAAGATCCTCGGCGTAGTGCAATAGCCCGTTTCCATCAAGGCCGGCTCGAAGGGGAATCAGAGCCCCTGGGAGCCAGAAACCAGTCGAATGAACGATAATTGCGAGGCTGTATTGACATGGCTACACAAGTAGCCATAATGGCGGCAGTGGTAGTCACAGTGGGTCCACGCATTCAGGAGGCCACATGCCGCACCCGGAATTGCCAATGCTTCCCGAAGGTCAACGGGAAATCATGGAAATCGTGTGGGATCAGGGAGAAGTCTCCGTCTTCGAGGTTCGCGAGATACTCGGTCAGCATCGAGAGATCTCCCGGACGGCCGTGCGGACGACAATGGAGCGGCTGGAGGAAAAGGGCTGGCTGGCCCACCGTGTTATCGGTCGGACTCATTTCTACCGGCCGCTGGTCTCACGGGATGTCAGCCTCGGCAAACGCATCGTCGACATCGTCGACAAAGCCTGTGGCGGTGAACCGGAACGGCTGATGGCGGCGCTGATGGAATATCGGGGGCTGTCTGCCGCCGAGATCAAACGAATCCAGTCCCTGCTGGAAGGGGCCAAGCAGAACAAGAACAACCATAAAGGGGACCGTTCATGAACTGGCCCCCTCTGATCACATTGTCCGTGCAGGTGACGCTCGTCTCGGCAATTGCGCTGACTATCGCCGTGCAACTCAGGAGTGCGGCCCAGCGTCACAACGTCTTGCTGGCGGGTATGATGTGCATGCTGGGCAGTCCCTTGTTTTATGCGGCAGGAATGTGGACCGGGCTTTCAATAGCCCTACCGGTTGGGTTCGCGATATCTCCCGACACAGTAAGTGCAACTCCAACGCCCATTTTCAACGGGCAAGCTCAAGCACCACGTACTCTCGCGGGATCTCACACAGCACTCCCACAGACTGCAATGGAAGTCCCTGCAGTTCAATCGACTGAGACACCTCTCGTGACGGCTGCTCAGCAGAAACACGACGATCGTCAAGTGGCCCGGCTCATTCCCCTTAATACTGATACGTTCATCAGCGTTCTCTGGCTCGCAGGTACTCTGTTGGGTTTGATCGGCGTGCTACGTTCCTATTGGCAAACACAACGGATTCTGAAATCGAGCCGCTCCTTAAGCGACCAGTTCCAGATGGAAGTTGCTTCCGTAGCGGCAACTCAATTGAAATCAGTGTCAGCATTGAGGATTGGTATCACAGGCCGGGTCGCCGGGCCGGCTGTCGTCGGACTTTTACAACCGTGGATTTTGATTCCCGCACGCTACTTGGAAACCCTGTCGCGGGGAGAACTATTGCAGGTCCTGATTCACGAAGGGGCCCACGCATTGCGTCGCGATCCGCTCATCGCATTGCTGCAGCGAATTTGCGGGGCGCTGTTTTGGTGGCACCCGCTGGTGCATCTCGTCAATCAGCAACTGGTCCGAGCGCGCGAGGATGTGTGCGACAACTTCGTTTTGACCCAGATTGCGCCCGAGACCTATGGCGCCACCTTACTACGGCTGGCAACACTTTCGCCCGCTATGGCCAGGGTTCCGCTCACGATCGGGATGTTCGGCGGGACGGGAAAATTGGAAGACCGCATTAGAGGTCTCCTCGACACTCGTAGAAAGATTGCACTGCGCGTTCACGTGGCAACAGTGGTGGGCGTGCTCGTTGCATTCGTGCTGTTCTCTCTGTTCGTTGCGACGATTCGCATCCAAGCACAAACGTCGGCCGTATCGATACAAAGCACTCGTTCGAGCCCGCCGAAAGGTGTGGATTTCGTGGGAGATCCGCTGCCCCCTGGCGCGAAGCTGCGTTTCGGAACATTGCGATTTCGTCCTCCAGAAAACACTCATGATCTGGCGTTGTCGCCGGACGAGAAAACACTCGTCACAGTGGGCGAACAGCTCATCGTGTGGGATCCGCAGACAGGCAAGGAACTTTGGCGGGCCAAGGAGGGGCGATCCAAGCTCAATTACGGAGAATCTGGATTCGGTTCACGGCCCATCGCGTTCTCGTCGGACAGTTCCCATTTTTATATGCCGAACGGCTCCGACCAGATCTCCATTTGGAACATTGAATCTCACCAGCGCGAAGTCTTAAAGATCAAGATCGGAAAGCAGAAAGGGTGGGGAACGCTCTCGATCGACGTGGCGCCTGAGGGGCAGACGTTCGCTATGGGATTTCCCGATGGGATTGTCATCTGCAACCGTCAGGGAGCAGTACGTTTTGAAATCGCGAACTCGGTGAAGGTCCCTCTAAAAGAATCTGAAGAAGATCGTCTGACGTTCTCTGGATTCTACTCGACGGCCCGCTTCTCGCCAAATGGCACAAAGTTCTCCGTAGTGACCAGCGATCGCCCGGAGACGATCCGTATTCACGACGCTCAAACCGGTAGCGAGCTGCAAACCATTGCTCTGACTGCAGCACTCGTCCGGCTGGCCTTCTCACCCGACGGCAAACAGATTGCCACGACCGAAAGAGACAACTCAGTCCGCTTTTATGATGCCACCTCGGGTCAGCGTTTGTGGTCGCATACCATTCAATTGAACAACCCGTATGAGAACTACACTTTGGGAATCGCGTTCAGCCCGGACGCCAGGACCATCGCGGTCGGAGCAACGGATCACGGCATTTACCTGTTAGATCCAGCGACAGGCCAAGTAGTCGGCCGATTGACAGGCCACCGTTGGTATCCCTGGACTCTGGCGTTCACCGCTGACAGCAAGATGCTCTACTCATCCGGATGGGACGGAGCGATCCGCCGCTGGGACGTTGCCACTCGCAAGCAATTGAGTTTACCTCAGGGAGTGCATGGGTCCGCTGCCAGCGCGGCGTCACCCGATGGCCGCACGGTGGCCTGGCAGGACGATTCCGGAACAATTCGTCTGGTCAATTCCCAGACCGGCGAAGTGCACAGGCAGATTCATTTACCAGGCATCTACTTTTCTCAATTGCAATTTTCGCCCGATGGCCAAATGCTAGCTGGCGGAGGTACTAGCCGTGATCAGATGCAGGTGGCTGTCTGGAATGTGCAGACTGGCGACCAGCTGAAGTTATGGAGTTTGCCGCATGTGCGCAATTTATTTTCCTCCGTTGAGTCGTTGTGCTTCACACCTGACGGAACTCGTTTGGCCGCCGCCGTCAGTTGCCAATCCGGGCAATTGACGGCCGCGTATATTTGGGATCTGCCGAGCAATCAGCAGATCGCAAGGCTGAAACATCAGGGCCTCTACGGCCTGTCATTCAGCCTGGATGGTAAAACGCTGGCCACAGCCGGCTGGGATTCCATCGTCCGATTTTGGGAAACAGACACTGGCAAACTGCGACGAGAATTCCACGTTTCTACCGACAAGAATCCTGATCCCAATGGGCTAACATTTGCCGTGGCTCGCAGAGCAGGAGAGCAGTTGGATTTATCTCAACGCTCCGGATCTCTGGAAATCTATGCGATCCGCTACGCTCCTCAGGGGGGACTAATCGCTACGGCTCACATGAACCAGGATGTTTGGGTCTGGCACGCCAATAACATGCGTCCGCGGATGAGAATTGACGTCGGGGGCAGCTTCTCTTACGGAGCCCTCAGCTTCTCACCCGATGGACTCTGGCTGGCGACAGGGTCGAGCGACGGTACCGTCCGGCTATGGGATCCGTTGACGGGTCAGAAAGTTTGGGACCGCGGTCACCATCAGCACCATATCTACACAGTCGGATTTGGCCACGATAGCCGGACGCTCATCAGTGGCGGGGATGACGGCCTGAGTTACCTGTGGGATTTGCGGCCGCCCGAAGTTCATGCTCAGCATGGCAACTTGCCACAGCTGTGGAATGATCTTGTGGGAGAAGACAGTGCGGTCGCCTATGGTGCGTTATGGGCGTTGTCCGATTCCGGTGACCGCGCCGTGGAGCTCGTGGCGGGCAAGCTGCGTCCGGTTGACTCCCTGGTCGATCCAGACCAATTCGACGACGGAGTTTCATCTGACGAGTACCAACGCCGCAGTCGGATGAAAAGGATCCTCGCCGCCGAGGACCCCAAAGTCGAATTGACAATCGTCGCGCGCCGCGCGATCTCGTTGCTAGCTCAAATCGGAACCCCCGCTGCGATACAAACTCTCGAGGATCTGGCGAAACGCGCCCCGGCTGGCGAGTTGAGTCAGATTGCGACCGACGCGCTAATTCGGCACAAAAGGCTCATACGGTAAATCTGCCTGTCCAAGGTATGTAACCGTACTCACGACTGGCGCTGACAGTGCCAGTGGCAGCTTACAGGCGTGGCCCGAGTTGCTGTGCAACCATCCCTTTCAAGGTTTTTTTTCATCGGGATTAAGGAGGCGATAGGTCGAGTAGTGGTGCCTGTTTCTTCCGGTGGCGCGTTTGGGGCGCGGACGTTTGGGGCCGCGAGGGTGCTTGTGAAACGCGCGCGTTCGA
>CAMAVF010000299.1 GCA_945861445.1 Planctomicrobium piriforme
ACACAGACATGGGTGTACAATTCGCTCAGCCGACCGACGAGCCATACCGATGAACTCACGCGCGGCGAATCGTGGACATACGACGCCAACGGGAACATGCTCACCCACACCGACAAGCTGGGGAAAGTCACGACCTACGTGAACAACTCGCGTGGTCAGGTCACCAGCATCACACTTCCCGATCCGGATGGATCAGGATCGCTGACGAGTCCGGTCACGACGCTCGCATACGATTCGCTCGGACGCCCGGTCACGCTCACGAATCCCGATAGTTTGACGCAAACATTTACGTACAGCACCGCCGACCAGATGCTGACGGCGACCGACGAACTCGGCAGAGTCACAACATATGCCTATGACAATCTTGATCGCGTTTTGACGGCCACACTTCCTGATCCGGATGGAACGGGATCTCTCACAAGCCCCGTCACCATCGTCGCTTACAACATCGGGAGTCTTGTCACATCAGTGACCGATCCGAAAGGCTACGTCACGTCCTACGCATATGACAGCGTTGACCACCTGACCCAGGTGACCCGGCCTGATCCGGACGGCTCAGGATCACTGGCCGCACCTGTGTGGCAGTTTGCGTTCAATGTGGCAGGGCTAATGACTTCGAAGACTGATCCTTTGGGTGCCGTCACGACATACGCCTATGACAATGCCCAGCGGCGGACAACAGTCACCGGTGCTGATCCAGATGGAGCGGGATCGCTCACAAGTCCCGTGACCACGTATGCCTTCGACGGGCTCGATCGGATCACGACGATCACGGACGCCCTGAGCCACGTAACGACTCTCGAGTACGATGTCCGCGATCGACTGATCAAGAAGACCGAACCCGCTCTGGTCGCCGGACCGGGTCCAGTGACGCAGTGGGCATACAACGCAGCGAGCGAAATGACGTCCGAGACCAACGCGCTGACGTTTGTTACGAGTTTTTCGTACGACGCGATGAGTCGTATGACTCAAGTGACGCAGCCAGACCCGGACGGGAGCGGGTCACTGTCCAGCCCTGTCCACAGCATGACGTACGACACACTTGGACGAATGATCACACAAACCGACCCATTGAGCAACGTCACAACGCTGGCTTATGACAATCGTTCGCGGCTGATCACGCAGACTGCTCCTGACCCGGATGGAACCGGCTCGCTGACGAGTCCCGTCACGCAGTGGGCTTACGATGCCGCCAGCCAGGTCACGTCGATGACCAACGCATTGAGTTATGTCACATCGAACGCGTACGATAATCTTGGGCGAGTGACACAGCTCACGCAGCCAGATCCGGACGGTACCGGATCACTGACTGCCCCACAGGTCAATTATACCTACGATGCGAACAATAACCTGCTCACGGTCACCGATCCCCTGGGAAATGTGACGACGCTCGGTTACGACAATCTCAATCGCCGGACAACGCTCACGCAGGCCGATCCGGATGGCACAGGTTCGCTCTCGTCACCAGTTACGAACTGGAACTACGATGCCGCCGATCAGGTGACCAGTAGTGTCGATCCTCTCAGCCGAACCACCAGTCACGTTTTCGACAAGCTGGGACGGCGAACTCAGACAACGCTTCCGGATCCGGACGGCAGCGGCTCATTGAGCAGTCCCGTGATCAACGTAGCCTGGAACGCCGTCAATCATGTTTCGAGCGTTACCGATCCACTGGGAAATGTCACGTCCTCTACATATGACAACCTCGACCGAGTCATCAATATCACATCTCCTGACCCCGACGGCGGCGGATCGCAGTCAGCCGCCAGTCAGTCCTATGAGTATGACCTTTTGTCGCGAGTGACGTCCCACAAGAAATCGCAGAATAATCCCCTCGACATCTCAACCACGTACACGTTTGACAACATCGACCGGCTGATCCAGGTGACACAGCCCGATCCGGATGGAACGGGATCGCAAACGGCTCCCGTAACGAACTACACTTATGATGCCAATGGCAATCGTGTGACGGAAACGAATCCGCTGGGCAAAGTCACGACATGGACGTTCGACAAGTTGAACCGAATGACGCAGATCACGGAGCCGGATCCGGACGGCTCAGGTTCGTTGACTTCGCCAATCACGACGTATGTGTACGACGCGGGTAGCCGCCGGACTTCTCTCACAGATCCGGATAGCAACGTGACAAGCTGGGCGTACGACGGCCTGAATCGTGTGACGACGGAAACGAATGCTCTTAGTAAAGTGGAATCCTTCGGCTACAATGCGGCGGGCGATCTGACCAGCCGAACAGACCGCAACGGACGAGTAACAAATTACGGCTATGACAACCTGCATCGTCGAACGCAGGAGCAATGGATGTCAGGAAGCACGGTACTGAATACGTTCGGTTACACCTTCGACGCAGGCAGTCAGTTGACGAGTGCCTCTGCCACAGATACGCAGATGACGTACACGTTCGACAACCTCGGTCGAGTGTTGACGGCGAGCAATTCGGGAACGACGAATATCCCGACAACCGTTCAGACCAACGTCTACGACGCGAACAGTCGTCGCACGCAGCAGACGGCGATCGTTTCCAGCGTCGCGGATTACAAGAACACATGGACGTACGACAATGCCAACCGTCAGACACAGGTGAAGCAGGAAGGCCAGACGGGCGGCATCACCGTCGCCGCAAAACGAGTGGATTTCACGTACAACACTGGAGGAATGTTTACTGGCGTCAAGCGGTACAACGATCTGGCGGGCACACAGATTGTCGCCAACACGACATACACGTATGACTTGCTGGCTCGGTTGACCGCTCTCGATCATAAAAACGCGAGTGGAGGAGATCTCGCCAATTACACCTGGACTTTCGACAACGACAGACGCATCACCAACTTCACCAATATTGACGGCTATTCGAACTACACGTACGATACCAATGATCAGGTCACGGTGGTTGACCACTCTTATCAAACCGATGAGTCGTACACGTACGACGCCAACGGCAATCGGACGAACACCGGATATACGACCAGTACGAACAATCGGGTGACAAGCGACGGGACGTACAACTACTCATACGACGACGAAGGGAACCGGATTACACGCACAAAGATCTCGGACAGCACGAAGGTGGAGTACACTTGGGATCATCGCAATCGGCTGACGGACGTCGTGTTCAAGACGTCAGGCGGGACCGTGACGAAAAAGGTGCAGTATCAATATGACGTGTTTGACCGTCGCATCGGCAAAAAAATCGATGCCACGGGTGATGGCACGTACGAATCCGCCACGTATTGGGTTTACGACGACGCCGGGAAACGCGATTCGAATACGGGGACTTCACTGGACGACATCGTACTGGAGTTCAACGACGCCGATGGGGACGGAACAGGACTTGCGACCCTGACTACGCGATACCTGCACGGGCCGCAGTTCGATCAAGTCCTCGCGAGCGAGACCCCGTCAGGCAACGTCGTCACCTGGGCTCTGGCCGATCACCAAGGCACGGTTCGTGACATGGTCCGCTACGCCAGTGGAGCCACGACAGTCGTCAACCACCGGAAGTTCGACGCCTTCGGAAACCTGACCGCCGAGTCGGACTCAACCATCAAATTCCTGTTCAGCTACACCGGCCGCGAATGGGACGGTGACGCCGGGCTCTACTACTACCGAGCCCGCTGGTACGACCCGAAGATTGGGCGGTTTATCTCCGAAGACCCTTCGGGATTCAGGGCGGGAGATACAAATTTCAACAGGTATGTTGGAAACAGCGGCCCAAATGCTGTCGATCCGACCGGCCAACAACCACCGGACGAGAATGAAACATATTGGTTAATGCAGTTCTACTTGACAGGCATCACTCACGATCCTGTCGAACCTCCCTCATTTCCATTCAATGACCCGATTCCACCAGAACCACCCGGAAATTTTGACCCCGGCGCCGTGTTTGGGAATATTGGCAAGTCTTGGCTTGAACCATCCGGCAGCGACAAAACCACTGACATCATGAATGCAGCCAGAAAACAGCCTCTTCTCGCCGCGAGCATTCTCGCTGGTACCGCTTGGGCAGTTACTGAGGGCTATTTCAAAGAAATACCGCTGCCTACAAAGAAGTTATGGGAGAAGCAACTCGGACCAATTAACACAACCCTGAACGTGGGTGGTACCTATCGATGGGGCACAACCCCATTGGATTACGTCGATGACACGCTCGTAATTAAGCCGACCATGAATTTTGTGTACACGGGAAAACCTTTCGTATTCTTTAATTACAATATTCCGGCATTCACGATCTCAACTGGTTTGCAGGGAAATATGTCCGTGCCTGCCGTGGGAGCGCCTGTTCAAGATTCATCCGTTTTCATGCCCTTTGTTCTGGACTACTGACGGTCCCAAATGTTAATCGAGAATGACACCGTAAAACCTACGTTGCAAATCCAGAACCCCCGTCAAAGGGCGTGGCAAGGATGTTTACTTGGAGGCACTTCGTGAATAATCAAGTTCGACTTTCATTCTCATTTGTTGGATTGGCCATCACGGCGGCATTGCTGTCTCCTTCAGTTTGCCAAGCTCTAAAAACCGACAATTCGGAGGCCGCCGTTTTCATTCTTCAGCAACTCTCCGATGAATTGAACAACAGCGTACTTTCCGACAAGAACAGAGTGGATCGACTCTTAGCTAGAGGCAATTTATACTATAACTCATCGCAGTTTGACTTGGCTGAGGCGGATTTTCGAGCCGCATCCAAACTTAATACAGATTCTCGCTGCACTTCGTTGTGGCATCTCACCAGAACTTTGCTCGCGCTACGTAGAAGAGCAGAAGGTGAACAGTGTTTAGGAGAATTATCGATGCTCGAAGGCGAATCGAAAAGAGTGATGGGAACCCGCGCTGCTGGTGAACTTGCACGAGGTCAATTTCAGAGGGCAGCGAATATCGCGTCACAGATTATTGAACTGGATTCGGATTATCGCTATGCCTATTACATCCGCGGAACGGCCTACTACATGCTGAAAAGACCTACAGATGCAGTAAGCGATTTTGAGACGGTGATGTTTTGTGAGAGCGACGAGTTCGAGTTAATGAAGCGTCCTAGTTCGTTTCTATTGTACAAAGCGCAGGCACTTGAGGACTGTGGTCGACATGTAGATTCCACATTGGTGCTCAGGGATGCTGTAAAAGCATCGCCAAATTCAGTGGAGGTATTATGTACCTATTCGAGACGTCAGATGATGGATGGTTATTTCGACGAAGCCTCTGTCACTGCGGAGCGAGCGATGAAGCTTGATTCCGATAACCCTGTCGTGATTCGAGCAACGGCCGTTAGTTGTGTTGCATCTGGGCAATTTTCGCGGGCTGTTGAGTTGATTGATAAATGGCTGGAGTTGGAGCCGGAATCCATTGGAGCGCATCGGTTACTTTGCCGGGCTTTTCTTGAAGCCGGTGATGGTGCAGCGGCTATTGAACATGCGGAACGCTTGCTTGCTTTGAATGAGTCTGTGGAGTGGCCAAAATATGAGTTGATTATGGTATATACGCGAAACTCTGATCCGGCTTACGATCCCGCAAGGGCGCTGAAGATAGTCGAAGAGCTTCCAGAAACTAGTGATCCACCATCAATTGGGTGGTTTGTCAGGGGGCTAGCGTTTGCGGCAAACGCAGACTGGGAAAAGGCGGACGAATACCTGAAGAAGACGCAAGACTGTTTGGATCGCGAGGATCGCAGCGATCCCAGTACAATTAGCATTGATGCCGTGGGGAAATTGCGAAGGCTTGTCGGTAGACGGAAAGTCTTTGGGGACACAGAACAATAGTACCAGTCACCTTGACAGTCGTTACGGAATAACTGGCGAAATCTGGGCGGGCGGAAACGTTGATTTGAATGCGAACGAATCCATTACAGGAAAAGTGACATCTCTGGGCGATGTTCACATTGATACGTGGAAAAGCAGTAAGGGAGATGTCTCGGCGTCACGTGACATCATAGTCAATGCTGGTTTTTCCATCACGGGATCGTTGACTGCCGGGCGTAACGTCAACCTCTGGTCGGGTAGTATGACGAATGTCACACTGGCGAAAGCGACAACGGGGGATGTAGATGCCGAAACATGGGGGATTTTCAAAGGTGTAGTGCAGGCCCCCGCAGGCGTGGTCAGCATTTGGTCGGCATCGGATACATGTGAAACGACAATTACCGCCCATGACTCTGTGTCCGTGTATTCGTACGGTAAAGTCGGTGCCAATATTACGACAGCGGCAGATGCGTACGTATTCGGCAATGGCGACGTGACTGGGGTCATCAACGCAGTGACGCTGATTGATGTCGGTTCATACGGGAATCTGGATATTCAGCCAACGACTGCGGGAACATCCGACATTTACTCACTCGGAAATGCCAAGGTCGTCGGTGACGCCGACAAGGGATTTGTCATTGTCTCGGACGGATCTCTTGAAGTCGATGTCACAGCCGTCGATGGCGATGTCATTACGTGGTCGCTGGACGAAACTCGTGGCTCAATCGAAGCGGGGAAGTACGCTGATTCAGTGAGTTGGGGAACGACGAATCTTGACACTAAAGGCGAAGATGGTGCTTACGCCTGGAGTTACGGAAATCTCAGCGGGAAGTTGACATCGTCGTCAGGCTACGCCATTGGCATCTCGCTCTGGAACAACAGTGCGGACTATGATTCGTACATTATCAGTGCGGCCATTGCCGGTGGTAACATCACGGGAATGGTCTCCAGCGACGGCGACACGTTCGCATTTGCGGGGGGAAATATCTCTTCTGCAATCGTATGGGGGATTGGCGGCGACGCGATTGCACTGTCCTTCGGAACCGTCTCTTCGCACATCAGCGCAGGCAACGTGGCAGTGGTCGTCGCCGCGCAGAACATCACGAACATTGTTCACGGTGACTATGCCGCCGTGGCTTTTGCAGGCGGCAATCTGGACGCCACTGTCACGACTGATGGCAATGTCTGGCTGGCGGCAGCCGGCGGCAACATCACTGGTGCCATCACGGCCCACGATACAGTGTGGGATGTCTTTGCGTGGGGCAGCATCAACGCTACGATCACTGCTGGCGACGAAACCGGTGGAACTGGTGTTGTTTCCAGCGTGGAATCCATCGGACCAATCTCAGGGCAGATCATTGCTACGTCATCGATCGGCGCGGTTCGTTCTGGTAGCACTGTGACGGCAACTTTGACAGCCCCTGTAAAACCGGTCCCAATTCAAAACGATGCGGCTGTCGCTCAGGAAAATCCACCCCTCGGGCCTTGGGACTCCGGCATCGTCGATATCCGAATTGCAGTGGCAGCTCGCCGGGCTGAGTGGGTGACTAAACGGGAGGAGGCAGTTGCAGCTCGAGACGCAGATCTCGACGAACTGACCGACGAACGAACAGCACAACTCAACCGCCTCGCCGCCGGATACAATGACCGCAAGCAGGAAGGACTGTCAGTCGTTATTCCAAATCGTTTTGACGAATTGATTTTGGAACAGTCTCAGTTTGACACACGAATGAACGGACTCAAGGAGGAACAGACATCCGAGGATCAGTACCTGTGGTCGGAACTTCATCGACTCCGAGCGGAAGAAGCGACAGCTCGTCTAACGGCACTTCAAAATGCCGCGATTGCCTACGGCAATTCTGTCACGGCATACCAACAGACAATTGGCGCACTCAACATGCAGAAGGAACAGATTGCCATCAATAGGGCCGCATCGATCAAGAACCTTGAAGACGCGAAGAAATCGTTTGACGCCGAAGCTCCGACTGTGTGGAAGCAGACCAAGGACTGGGCGGCATGGGGTGGAACAATGCTGTTTCATGTCGGTACACTCGGCTTCTTTACTCTTGATGGTCGAGCTGAGCACGGCAGGCAGCTTGGCGACGTACTCGGTGCAGATGGCGGAGTAGATGCTGCTGACTATGTAACAATCGTCGCCTATTCATTCGAAGACTTCGCGGGCGGTTTGAGCTGGTACAAGTCATACACCGGTGTGGATCCATTGACCGGTGTCGAATTATCGGACCGAGATCGAAAGTTTGGTTATGTTTTTGGGGCGTTGGAGTTTGCGAGCGCGGTGGGTGCTGTTGTTTTCATTGCAGGCGGCTTCCGCGTCAAAGGACCAAACTGTTTCGTCGGTGATACACCAATTGTCATCGGCATCCATGACACTGTTCCAGCTCTCGCCGTGCATCCGCCAATCGACGCTGCGAACAATTCACCGTGGGCTGCTGGTTGGATTTTGCTCGGCGCGTTTACTGGCGTGGCCGTGCTGGTCGATGAACGCCGCAAGCGGAACGTGCTGCATCCAGTGAGGTCGCTGGGACATGATTCGGACGACAATACCACGGATCAGCGATTCCAGGATGCTGACTCCCTGACGATGTTGAGTGAGACTGTCGCCTCTGTAGGTGCTGCCTGCCGGGCAGGACTACCAGTGCATGCTGACCATGCAAACAACAGCAACAACCAAACCCGAGGCACCGATCACACGCCATCCCTTCTCCGCCGAAGTTCGGGGGAGAAGGTGGCCGACAGGCCGCATGAGGGGCTTGCCGTTGATTGTCAACCGAAAACGAACAGCCAATTCGCCAACAACCTCAAAATCGTCTCAGTCCTCACGGTCCTGTTCGGCCTCTGGCTCGGCTTCGGCAGCAAGTCGATTGATCCTGTCACGGCATCGGCAATTGCCGAAGCCGTAGCAACACCTGCACCCACTCCGAAATACGAAACAATCACAATCCGCGAAATCCAGCCAGCGGGCTACAAGGTTCTGGCCGACAATCCTCAAACGCCGGGACAAGCGGCAGGCGACTTTGGAGAGTTTGATCTAAATACGTGGCAGGTTCATCGGTTTTTGATGGAGAAGCCTGATGACGGATGGGTCAGGATCGGGCTGGCCCGGCCGACGGCGTGGATTGAATCCGTCGCACGAAACGACAGCGGTCAGGTCTGGCTGGAGTTTGAAGAACTAGGCATCGCCGACTGGGCGACTCTGCAGGACACGGAACCATGTCCCACCGTCATTGTCGGCGAAGGCCGCCTCGTCACCGGCACGTTTGCGCATTCGTCCGGCGAAGTGCTGAGTCTCTTTGTCGCCGGTGAAGCGATTCCTATTGGTTGCACCGCCAATCATCCGTTCTGGAGCGAAGACCGTCAGGACTTCGTGCAGGCCGGATCACTCAAACCCGGCGAACACCTCCGCCTCGCCGACGGCCGCACCACGACGCTCAAACGCGCAGAACCCATCGCCGAAAAGCTCCCCGTCTACAACCTCGAAGTCGATGGAGAGCATGTCTACTACGTCGGCGAATCGGGAATG
>CAMAVF010000300.1 GCA_945861445.1 Planctomicrobium piriforme
CAGCGAATCGATTCCTGCATCACTTAGTTGCGTACCCTTCAAATACAATTCTCGCAGTTGCGACACTTTCGCAACACTCGCAATCCCCAAATCCGTAATCTGTGGCACACCGTCAAGCAATAAGCTCTTCAGGCATGGGAGGGCACACAATGCTGGCATCGACAAGTCCGATATTCGATCACTTTGAATGTGGACTTCTTCTAGCCGCGTTGCCGTTTCGCATAGTCTCGAGATTCCGTCGTCGTCAATCTGTGTGCGATAAAGTGATACTGATTTCCACCTAGACATTGTGCTCTTCGCCAGCAATCGCTCGTTGGTTATGTTCTTTCCCCGAAATTCTGGCACAGCCATAGCTCCTTGGAGTCGTTGTTTACAAAAAAAAGGCTGGAAGTGGTGTACTCTCAGCCTTTTTTCATCAATTGCGAGTGACAGGAATCGAACCTGCACGCCTTGCGGCACCAGATCCTAAGTCTGGCGCGTCTGCCAATTCCGCCACACTCGCTGATGTGTCGATCTGCTCGTGATTGTAACGCAATTGTCAGGTCGGATGAAGGGGCGGCACTCTGGGAAATCCTCAATGACCGGTCACGATGTGACCGCGAATACAAGTTCGAAGCGCAAGGGCGCATGCCGGCCGCGGTAGCGGCCACATAGGTTAGCCCACGGCGGCAGCCGTGGGAAAGGGTGCATCACGATTTCCCCAAGCCCCGGCCGGGGCGACACACCGCGCCGCTCGACAACGAAGATCGCGTGGTCAGGACCTGCGGTGTTCCCGTGCCGCCCCTGCCGGGGCTGGGGAAAATGATACGTTCGTACCCACGGCTGGAGCCGTGGGCTACCGTGTGCCGCCGCTACCGCGGCGAGGACCGGTTGCGCTTGACGTGCGGGATGGCTGGCCACCCCCACGCACGTATTGATTCCCTGGCAGAAATGACTTGATTGTCCAATCGGCTTGATAATAGCGCAACTTCAAAAAGCGCCAGCGAGTGCATTTTGATGGCTTACTCGAACGGAATGCACTCGCTTGCGCTTCGAGCTTGTATTTGTCACTCGCAACCTGATGCTGCCCGCACTCTGGTGAGTGCGGCTACGATGCGGTAATCCTGCTAAAAACGGGCCTTTCTTTGGGACAGGTATTCCAACAGGGCCTTGTCGAATGGTTGGCTCGTGTTGATGGTCACGTAGTCGACTCCGGCGTTGGCGCATTCGCGTTTGTAGGTCTCGCAGAGTTCGCGCATGGCGTCGAGGTAGTCGGAACGCATGCCGTCGGCGTCGACGACTAGATTTTCTCCGGATTCCGGGTCTTTTAAATCCACCATGCCGTCGAAGGGGAAATTCACTTCGGCTTCATCCAGGATGTGAAACAGAATCACATCGTGGCCTCGATGCCGGAGTAGATGCAGGCTGTTGATAACTGGTTCAGGGTCGGCGAGCAGATCGGAGAACAGCATCACCAGGCTGCGGTGCTTCATCATCGACGCGATCTGCCGCAGATTGCGGGCGATCTCGGTCGGGCCGGTCGGTTTCAGCTTGGCCAGCAGGGCCAGGATGCTGCCCAGTTGGGCGCGTTTGCTTTTGGCCGGCAGACTGTTGCGAATCTTGTCGTCGAAGGTGATCAGGCCGACCGGGTCCTGCTGATGGATCATCAGGTAACCCAGGGCCGCGGCGAGGCAGATGCTGTATTCGAATTTGGTCAGTTGCTGGCGATAGGTGTAGGCCATGCTTTCCGACTGGTCCATCACCAGGTAGCCGGTGATGTTGGTCTCGGCCTGATATTTTTTGATGTAGAAGCGGTCGGTCTTGGCGAAGACCAGCCAGTCGATGTCCTTGGGATCGTCACCGGCGGCGTAGCGGCGATGTTCGCTGAATTCGACGCTGAAGCCGTGGTAGGGACTCGCGTGCAGGCCGCTTAAGAAACCTTCGACGATGAATCGGGCGCGCAGATCAAGCCGGGCAACCGTCTGGATGACGTCCGGCTTCAGGTATTGTTCGGCGCCTGGCATGGGGGAGAGGTCTAGCGGCAGTGATTGCAGTAAACGGGAGGGTGAGGCTCCTGCCGAACCGCTTGGTTTTTCGATACTCGCCAGACTTCGCGGTTCGGCAGGAGCCTCACCCTCCCATCGGCCTGGAACGGAAAACGATTACGCATATTTTGGTACGGGTGGTTCGGGGACTTCTTTAATGAGGCGGCGGATGATGTCGTCTGTTGATAGACCTTCGGCTTGAGCTTGGAAATTCGTGGAGATGCGGTGCCTCAGGACAGGGATCGCCACTTTGCGGATGTCGTCCAGCGAAACGCTCGGCCGACCGTCCATCGCGGCCATCGCTCGGCCGCCGGTGATCAGGAATTGACCGGCGCGAGGACCCGCGCCCCAGTCGATCAGTTCGCGGGCGAACTTGGGGGCCGACACATCTGCGGGTCGAGTGGCTCGGACCAGTCGCGCGACGTAGGTGACCGTGTAGGGGGTGACTTCAATCTGTCCGATCCCGGTCTGCACTTGCGTGATGCCGCGGGCTGACAGGACTTTGTTGACTTCGGGCTTTTCCGCGGCCGTCGTGGTGGTGAGGATGCGTTCCTCTTCGTCGAAGGTGGGATAGTCGACCTTGATATTGAACATGAAGCGATCGAGCTGCGCTTCGGGGAGGGGATAGGTCCCTTCCTGCTCGATCGGGTTTTGAGTCGCAATGACGAAGAAGGGTTCTGCAATCGGATAGGTCGTCTGGCCGATCGTGACTTCGCGTTCCTGCATGGCCTGCAACAGAGCGGCCTGAGTCTTCGGCGGGGTGCGGTTGATTTCGTCGGCCAGCAGGATATTCGTGAAGACGGGCCCCTGCACGAACCGGAATTCGCGGCGGCCCGATTCGTTTTCATCCAGCACGTTGGTGCCGGTGATATCCGAGGGCATCAAGTCGGGAGTGAACTGGATGCGTTTGAATTGCACGTCCAGGATCTTGGCCAGGGTGCTGACGAGGAGCGTTTTGGCGAGCCCGGGAACGCCTTCCAGCAGGCAGTGACCGCCGGTGAAGATCGCCGCCATGATCTGTTCGATGACGGCTTCCTGACCGATGATGACCTTGTGGAGTTCCTCGGTCATGAGGTCGCGCCGGCGTTTGAACTGCGTCAGAAAGTTATCGAAACTCGGGGGTTGTTCAGCGGCCAAGGTATGCTCGGAGTGTTGTAGGTTTTTTCGGACGGCGACCTGATTGTCCTGTTGATTCTAGGGGTGTGGTGACTGGCATTCAAGAAGGGCCGCTGCGGGCACACGGTAGAGGAACAACCGGAATCACGTTAGGCTGTGGAATGAACGCTTCTTCTGGTCTGTCGCGGAGCGACATTTGAAGGTAGCCGTGGGTTGAAACCCACGGTTGTCGGAAGGCGTGAGAAGGATTCGTCGCGGAGCGACGATTGAAGCGTTGATTGCGACACTGCATTAAGTGCCACCAGGACCCTCCACCGGATATCAAACCCGTCAATCGTCGCTCCGCGACGAGACAACGCGGGCGAACAGGATCCGTGGGTTGAAACCCACGGCTACCTTCGGTGGTCGCTCCGCGACCCGTCCAGCGAAACTCACCTGGCACACCTTTTTTCGTAAGATCGAACACATGGCGAAGACCACCAAAAAAGAACGTGAGCTCCACCAGCGTGCGCTCAATATCTCTGTCGGGTTGGCAAAGACCTACGGCAACGCGGAATGTGCCTTGAACCACAAGAACCCGTTTGAGTTGCTGGTCGCCACGATTCTCTCGGCACAATGCACCGACGAGAGGGTCAATGCGGTCACTCCCAAGCTGTTTGGAAAATATCCCACTCCCGAGAAGTTGGCGAAATCTGAACAGGAAGATGTCGAAAAGATCGTTCATTCGCTCGGCTTCTTTCGGGCCAAAGCGAACAACATCCGCGGGATGGCTCAGCAACTGGTGGAACTCTACGCAGGAGCAGTCCCGGCCGATTTGGAACAGTTGGTCGCTTTGCCGGGTATCGGTCGCAAGACTGCGAACGTCGTCCTGGGGACGGCCTTCGGCATCGCCAGCGGCGTCGTGGTCGATACCCATGTGAAGCGGCTGACGCGGTTGATCGGTTTGACGTCTTCGAAGACGCCGGAAAACATCGAACGCGACTTGATGCAACTGTTGCCGCCCGAAGAATGGGTGAATTTCTCGCACCGACTGATCCATCACGGCCGCCAGATCTGCATCGCGCGGCGACCTCAATGCACGAAGTGTCCGTTGATCCAGGATTGCCTGCGAGCGGGCCTGCCGCCGTTGGGCCTGGGGTAGGTGAGCCGAGTGCCGTATGCCCCTGGACTTTTCGTCTCAGATTGCATCCGAACTCCCGAGGGTTCGACACGCACAATTGTGAGACACAGCGTCACAGAGGGCATACGGGGCCGGGCCGTTACTGCCTGCGGCGTTTGCGTTGCCGGGCTTCGTTGGCCTCGAGTTGCTCGGGACGGGATTGGGCGGCGATCTGCGGCTTCGCTGGTAAGAGGTGCGGGGCGTGACGAATCATCCCTTCGGGATCGGGATCTTCCGTCACGGCCTTCAACCGATTCCGCTGCTTCTGGGCCGAACGATAAATCAGCCAGCCCATCGGACCCGCCAGCATGGCAGGGGTCAGGACGATGTCGGCCAGCGTCGCGGTCATGATCAGCGTACACATCAGCCACCCGAAGCGGCTGATCAACAACAGCGGTGCCGGAGCCAGCACGAGCATCGACAAACCAATCGCGACACCGGTTTGCCACAGGGCCGGACCGCATTGTTCCAGGGACTTCACAATCGCTCGACGATGCGACAGCCCGGCAATCACACCGTCGCGATACCAGGTCATCAGATGCAGTGTTCCATCGACCGCGATGCCCAGCGCCACCGACGCTGTAATCAGCGTGCCGACATCAACCGGGATATCGCTCCAGGCCATGCCGCCAAACACAATTCCAATCGGCAGGACGTTGGGCAGCATCGACATCAGCCCGGCCGTGAAGTCCCGGACGATAATCATCATGACCACGGCAATCAACGCAAAAGCCAGCAGGAAGCTATACAGCAGGCTTTCAATAATGGCCTCTTGCGTCGCCAGAAACAGCGGCGCCACGCCCGTGACCAGATGCCGGGTGTCCGCGTGATACTTCGTTTCCGACCGGCAGATTTGATCGAGTTGTTCCAAGACGTCCGCATAGTTCAAACGGGACATGATCGCGACCTGGCTCGTGATCCTCCACAGCTCATCGCCGGCGGCGTTGAATTCGCTCGCATTTTTGGAGAGCTGGTACAAGGTCCGGACCTGCGGGTCCTTGCGGACCTTGGATTCGACCGCCTTGGCTCGCGCATTGAACGCCAGCTTCTCTTTCATGGACGCTTTGGCAGCCAGCGGAGCGGCGACTGGCTGGAAGTCGGCCAGCGACATGGTGCCGCTGATTTCAGGCAACTCGCGCATCTTGTGCTCGATCGCCCGAATGACTTCCATGCGCTGCGTGAAATTGAGCTCTTCCCGAGCGGCCCGGCCAAACGAAATGACGGTCTCGAACGGCACGACGCCGGCCAGTTGTTCTTCCAGATAGTTGTAGTCCTGGACCAGCTTGGATTGTTCGGGGAAGTAACAGATGACCTTGGTTTCAGTGCGGAAGTGTTTCAGACCATAGATGGCGATCGCCGAGGCGACCATCCACGTGATAGTGATCGCCGTGGAATGCTGGACAATCAGGCGTCCCAGGCGGGTCCACGGACGTCGCATGACGGCGGTCACCGGAGGGGGCGGCGCAGGCCAGGCTTGCAACAGGGCCGGGACACCGTACAAGACACCCACGACCGAGATCAGCGTGCCAATGGCCGAATAGAACCCAAAGTCCCGGACCGGGGACAGATGGCTGGTGAGCAGCGAACCGAGTCCAATGGCGGTCGTAATCGCGGCCATCAGGCAGGGCATCCGCGCCGTGACGATGGCCTGCACGATCGCGGTCTGCGGATCCCGATGCGCTTCGTTCTTCCAATAATTGGCGATATGCACCGCACCCGACATCGTGACGACCAGCAACAGCGTGGGCATCACGATCAGCACCATGTTCATGCTGCCGCCGCAAGCGGGCACCAGGGCGACCGTGATCAACGTCGTAAAGTACGAGATCGCCAGTACGATGACGGCCAGGCGCACGCTCCGCAGCATCCAGAAGGCCAGAAACAAGCCGATCGCCCAGGAGAAGCTGACCACAGACCGTTGATGTGGCAGATACCAGGGAGCAGCCGGGTTCCAGATCGCCTTCAAAATCTCATCATTGAGTGCCGTTGAGCAGACCGGGGACCCACCCATGTGGATCGAATGCGCGGGAACTCCGATTTCCTCGGCCATGCTGCGAATCTGCTGCAGCGTTCCCTTGCGGTCCGCTTTTCCGGCAGGAGACAGGGCAATGGCCAACGCCGCTGGCTGACCGGCATGCAGGAAGCAATCGGATAGCAACGGTTCGCCGTCGCGCTGACCGGCGACGGGAATTTTCAATGTTTTGGCCCAGGCAACGAATTCCGTGACCTGTTTCGGATCCGCATGCATGTTCTGCCACGAGACCTGAAAATCATGGGCGGGAGCTTCCTCGACCACGATTTCACTGGCGGCGTCTGGGGCGGCGGCGTCTGCGGCTGGCGTGGCAGTGGCCGCCAGTTCTGCGGCGGCTTCCTCGTCTTCTTCGGTCAGGTTTTGGCTCATTCCCTGCAGCGAGTCGATGATCCGCAATTTCAAGCCAAATCGGACGGCCGCTTCGTCCTGCAGCAGCCGCAGGCTGCGGTTGCGCTGTCCCAGAGCCGCGGAACTGAATTGACACCAGACTCGGCCGGGACCCGCCAGGACCCCGGTCACCCGGCGCACGGCTTCTTCGCGTTCAATTTTCAGATCGACCATTCGCCGGATCAGTTGCCCAGCCGTCCGCACCGATTCGACTTCCTTCAAGCCACCTCGACGGACCCCCTCGGCATCCACCGTACCGGTGAGTCGCGTGGCGAGTTGCTCCACCCGCAGATCTTCGATCGCACTGTCATCCCAGGTCAGGAGCAGCGAATCTTCGGTCGCGAAATGACCGTTGTACCAGTCGAACTGGCGGGTCTGCAGATTGTCGTCGGAGAGCCAGTGCTCGACGTCGTTCTCCATCCGCAAGTGGGCCACACCCCAGACCGCCAGCGGCAGAGTGAACGCCATGCAGACGAGCACCCATAGCCCCAGGCCGTGTCCCCAGGGATCGCGTTTCTCAAAAAAGTGCGGCATGACGGCTATCTGGCTCGCGGAGCATGTGTTCGCCGGCCCCAAACCTGCCCCGGCGAAAGTGTCGAAGTTGAGTCGCAGCCATCCGGAAATCTAGGTGCCCCTGCGAAACGGCCCGCGTGCCACTTGGCCTCAAGGCGCTAACAGCCTGTTGAAAAAGGTGTCTGGAACTTTGCCAACTACACGGAATCGAGCGTGTTTTCGACGTTCGGAGAGTTCCAGACACCTTTTTCAATAGGCTGCTAAGTAATTTCGAGGTCCAGCCAATCCGGATGCTGTGGGTATTCATCGTCCGTGATCGCGGCCTCACTTGTGTCAAGTTGCGCGACCGCAATCGATCTACCGGATCTGCCGTTAAGCTGGGAGACATGGAGAAACAGAAATGAGGGTGCGGAAATGACGAATGTTGAATTTGGTTGGGATGCACTCGCTGGCGCTTCGGGCTAGTATGGTGGCTACTACGACGCAGTTTCGGTTCGCTCGGGCCACATTACCGTTGATTGCCTTTCGGAAGCCTGCACACCATGACCGTTTCACAGAAACAGCGAATCGTCATCCTGGGTGGGGGTTTCGGTGGTGTGTATGCCGCGATGTACCTCGAAAAGAAGCTGAAATACCGGACCGACGTCGAAGTGATCCTGGTCAGCAAGGAAAACTACTTCGTCTTTCAGCCCATGCTGGCCGAGGTCGTTTCCGGCAGCATCGGGATTCTGGATACAGTCAGCCCGTTGCGTCGCTTGCTGCCGCGGACGACTCTGTTCATCCGCGATGTGGAAGAAATCAATCTGGAGCAGCGGACGGTCTCGCTGTCGCCTGGGTTCAAGCCGCGGCAGATGATCCTGCCCTACGACCACCTGGTGCTGGCCTTGGGCACGGTGACTGACTTTCGCGGCCTGCCCGGGTTGTACGAGCATGCGTTTCCGTTCAAGAACCTGGCAGACGCCGTTGGGTTGCGGAATCACCTGATCCATGTGCTGGAAGAAGCCAGCATCGAAACCGACCCCGCATTGCGGAAGGAGTTGCTGACGTTCGTGATCGGCGGCGGTGGCTTTTCCGGTGTGGAAGTGGCCGCGGAAATGAACGATTTCCTGCGCGAAGTGGCGTCCCGCTACCGTGGCCTGAAGCGCGAGGACATCCACGTCATTCTGATCCACTCCGGGGAGCGGATCCTGGATCGTGAACTGGCACCGGATCTGGGGGAATATGCCCAGAACATTCTACGCAAACGGGGCGTCGACATTCGCTTGAAGACCCGCCTGCGGACCGCCAGCCAGAATGCCGCGATCCTGCAGAACGGCGACATCATTCCCTCCAAGACAGTCGTGTCGACCGTCCCCTCGTCCCCGCATCCCTTGATTGACATGCTGACCCTGCCCAAGGAACGGGGCAAGCTGAAAGTCGATGGGACCCTGCAGGTGACGGGCAGCACCTCGGTCTGGGGGTTGGGCGACTGTGCATTGGTTCCTTGTCCGGGACCGGACGGATTCTGTCCCCCCACGGCACAACATGCGACGCGTCAGGCGGAACTGATCGCCAAGAATCTGCTGGCCTCCATCGACAACAAGCCGCGACAGACATTTCAGTTCACCGGCCTCGGCAAGATGGGGTCGCTCGGCCACCGCTCGGCGGTCGCCGAAATCATCTGGGGCATCAAACTCTCCGGGATCCTGGCCTGGTTCTTTTGGAGAACGGTTTACTGGTGGAAACTACCGGGCATTGACCGCAAGCTGCGAGTTGGCATGTCCTGGTTTATCGATCTGCTGCTGCCAGCCGATTTCGTGCAACTGAAACTCACAGAAAAGAACGCCATCGCCCAGGCCCATTATGAACCGGGCGAAATCGTGTTCGAGCAGGGCGACATTGGGGATTGCCTGTATATTTTGGTGAAGGGCGAGGTCGAGATCCTCGTGACCCAGGATGGACAACAAACGAGCGTGGCCAAATTGCATGAGGGGGAATACTTTGGCGAAATGGCCTTGCTGAAGCACCAGGCGCGCAGTGCCAGCGTGCGTTGTATCACGGCCGTTGAGCTAC
>CAMAVF010000301.1 GCA_945861445.1 Planctomicrobium piriforme
GGCAGCGTTGGTGAATCAAGGGATGGTCCTGGCACGCCTGGGGCGGCTGGAGGCTGCAGCCAACGCGTTTCAAGCGGCGCTCAAGATCTCACCACAGGACGGCTTGGCGCACGCCAATTTGGGACGTGTTTTGATGCAGAACAAGCGGATCGCGGAAGCCATCGTGCATTTCAATCAGGCGATCGAGACTGTTCCCAACGATCCGCTGGCGCTGATGAATCTGGCCTGGATTCTGGCAACCTCGAAGGATGCGAAACTGCGTGACGGCGCGCGGGCGGTGGAACTCGCGCGACGCGGTGTCAAGGCGAATGCGGAGAAGTCCGCGCGGGTCTGGGATGTCCTGGCGGCGGCCTGCGCGGAAACCGGGCAGTTTACTGAGGCCAAAACTGCGATCTCGCGTGCGATATCCCTGACCCCTCAGCGTCAATCGCGCACGTTGCAGGAGCTGCGCGAGCGACAAACCGAAATTCACGCCGGGCGGCCCATTCGTGAAGAATGAACGCCATTGACACCACAATAATCAGCCAGCATACTGGATGTATCAATCTTCTTTGATATCAATTTGTGTTTCGATTCTATCTCGTTTGGCCAATGCTAGGGAGACTTTCATGTCGCGTGCCAGCCATTTTTTTCGCCGCGCATTCACGCTCATCGAGTTACTGGTGGTGATTGCAATTATTGCCGTGCTCATTGCGCTGTTGCTACCCGCCGTGCAACAGGCTCGGGAAGCTGCCCGGCGATCGCAGTGTAAGAACAACATGAAGCAGATCGGTTTGGCGGTTCACAATTATCATGAAACGGCTTCTCAGTTGGTTCCGGCCATTCTGATCGCTGCGAACAACATTCCGAACAATGCCCTTTCGGGACACGTCGGTTTGCTGCCATATCTCGATCAGGCCACCGTTTTCAATCTCGTCAATTTTGGTGGTGGCAGAACGTGGGCTGTTTCAGCGTCTGCGGATCCCAATCACTTCAAAGCGGTGACCACCAACATTCCGGTGTTCCGCTGTCCGTCGTCGACTCACGCCAGCACTCTGAACTACGGCGCGTTCTGTAACGGAGATTCGAATTGCATGGCAATCACGGAGTACGAACCGATCATGGGTTCGGACAATTTCCCTCATCCGTCGAATTCAACTCTGTCCAATGGCGGCATGCACGTGATCAATGGCAATACGAAGTTTAGTGACGTGTCGGATGGACTTTCCAACACGATCTCCTTCGGGGAATACTCCGACGCGGCACCCGGCGAGAAGTGGAGCACCTTTAAAACTCACCATGACGCGACGCATCCTTGGGCGATGGGTTATATGACGACTGCGTATAACCAGTTTTCCTATGGAGCGAAGGTGGTGGCTCATCCGCCCATGAGTGCTGCCTATTGGGCTTATAGTTGGTCAGTGCCCGCAACCTGGCAGACGATTAATCAGGCGGCGTTAAAGAGCGGACATGTGGGGGGAGTTCATATCTTGATGGGCGATGGTGGCGTGCGGTTCCTCAGTGTCAGCGTCAACCTGCCCACATTCAAAAACCTCGCCGATCGGGCGGATGGAATTGCTCTGGGCGAATACTAATCGCCTGCCTGGGCGCCGTGTGTCACTTAAGATGTATTTTCCTGCACACTCGTTGGGAGACTTCCTTGCGATTTTCAAGTTTGACGGCCTTCACATTTTTGTGGTGCGGCCCACTCGTCCTGCTGCTGACCGGTTGCGGTGGCGGTTCCACGGCACAACGCCCCATGGGCACGGTCTCCGGCAAGGTGACCCTCGCCGGCAAGGCGCTCGATGCGGGCCGAATTATCTTTGCCCATGTGGATGGACCAGCGGCTGTCGCGAACATTCAAAAGGATGGTTCGTATTCCGTGGAGGCAACCGTCGGGCAGACGGATGTCTCGATCGACCACCGGGGCCCGCCAGTGGAACCACCCGGCGGCCGGGCCGGAATGGCCCTGCCCGGCAAGAGCCTGGTGCCTGACAAATACGCCGAGGCCAAGACGAGCGGATTGAAGCTGGACGTCAAGGCGGGGAAGAACCCGTTCGACATCACTATGCAATAACCCGGGGGCTACTCGACCGCCGGAATTAGTCGAATTGCTTAGTAGCGGCATCAGGGTTCGCAGCAATCCACGACTGCTTCAGTAGTGCGATGATCTCGACAGGATCGCCGCCGCCACATGACCGCTTAGGAATTACTATTGCCACTGTTGACGCGACATAGATGAATGCGTGAGTGTCAGTTTCAGCAATTCGTTCTACACCAATCCAGGAAAAGCGTGATTCGCTAACTGCGTTTCGTTTTACGATGCCAGAGTCATCGACCTCAATCTGTTGATCGCCGATGATGGCCTTGTTGGCACCTTCCTTCAACATCCGACGGACTTGCTGATCAATTGCTTTCGGGAACGTCCAGAAGTTGTAAACGATGCAGAATACAGCAGCGACGGGAATAGCAACGCCAACGATCAACGATGGGCTGACGTCTGGTAGCGGAACGAGCAACGATCCGCCGACAATGACAACCGACGCGGCCAACATAGCTATGTATTTCTTCTTCTTGACGGCTGCCGAGTGCGCGCAATGGTAACGGTGGAATGCAACCAGGTCGTCCTCGGTAATTTCGTATTTTACGATCATGAAGCGAAGTCCAAGCTACTGTCACGCCTATGGGGATTCCCGTTTCCGCTCAACATTTCGTCCACAGAACTCTGTATTTCCGCATTGCCATGCAACTGGACTGGCACGGTGTTACCTTTTTTGCGAAGACCGTTCGGCCGCGAGGCGTGCCTTGATATCCACGTAGGCGGCATCGATCAGGTCGCTGAGAGCTGCGGAGTTGAGCTCGCGGTCAGGCTTCAATTTCACGTGCCGCATCCGTTTGCCACTTCCCTCCAACAGGCCAGCGGGGTCTTCCAGGACTGCGCCGCGGAAGAAGCCGACGTTGACATGACTCGTAAATGCGTTGACGTACCCGAATGGGGCATCTTCGACACAGGCGACAGGGCAACTATCATGCACCAGTTCCCGGACATCGTCACCGCACTGCCGCATCTGCAGAAACCACTTCCGAGCGATCGCCCGTAACTCGACCGGACCAGAGGTCAACCAGAGGTCGACGGCCGGATCACGTTGCATCCCTCCAGACAACCGCAAGATGTCGTTCATACCGAGTCACCCTCGGAGGTCCAATGCCAGGCGACGAAATTCATGTCGGCGCAGGACACCCAGCCCACAGCAACTCCCATACTACTGCGGCATCGACCTGCATGCCAGAACAATGCGTGCTTGTGTGATGGCGTGCGGCGACTGCGGCGAATCCGCATCGTCGTGTGGCGAAAAGGCAACAGGGTCCATGACCGGTGCGTCTGACTCGCGAGATTCCGATTGTCGTGATGGGCGTCTACGGCGTTCGGAACTCGCTGCAAGTCCTACAGGTGATATGGCTGGGCGTCCGTCTGGACTTGTCGTGACAGGCTGCGACTGTGTCGCGCGTGATGCGGGTCCGCGGACCGCAATATGCGAGGTGACGCTGGCGGAGGACTGCATGAACGACGATTCTCAACTGCTGCTGCTCGAAGAACCTCAGGTTAAGCCCGTGGTGCGGCGGCCGGTTCGTATCCGGTCGAGTTTGCCGCCCGAGTGGCTCGCTCGCGGTCAGATTCCGGGTCTCGACGGGCTGCGTGGCATCGCGATTCTGCTGGTGCTGCTGGCCCATTCCGCTCGGACTGCTGGGTTTCCGGAATCATCCGCGTTGCACAGTGTGGTTCGCCACGGGCATCTGGGCGTGGATCTGTTCTTTGTGATTAGCGGATTTCTGATCACCACGCTGCTGGCACGCGAACAAGAACGATCGGGGACCATCAATCTCCGCAGGTTCTATACGCGGCGGATGCTGCGGATCATGCCGGCGGCCACGGCGCTGATCGGTGTCGTCGCGCTGCTGCAAGTCTTCGGCTGGGCTCATCTGGAGTTTCGCGACTGGTGCGGGGCTCTCACGTACACGACGAATTTCCTGTACCATCCGGCTTGGGAACTGGGCCATATCTGGTCGCTGGCGATCGAAGAGCATTTCTACTTGATGTGGCCATTTGCGCTCTCTGTTCTGGGGTTCGCTGCAGGTTGGAAGGTGCCGCCGGTGTGCCTGGTCGGCTGTTGGCTGATCCGGTGCGGGATAGCGCTACTTGTGCCTCATTTTGTGTCGTCGGCAGACGCAACTTACTACGCATCGATGGCGGAGACCTGGACATTCACCCGGCTCGACACGATCTCGATGGGCTGCCTGGTGGCGCTGAGCGCGCGGACTGTGACCGGTCGCGCGTGGCTGGACCGGCTGACGACGCCACCCCTGATGGCGGCCTATTTCCTGATCCTCATCGCGACGCTTCAAATCTCCTCGGCCAAGTTCACGCTGTGCGTGGCGTACTCAGTGCAGGCGGCCACGATCGGGCTGTTGCTCTGGGGACTGATTCGCCGAGCGGGAGTGTGTCGCCATCTGCTCAGTCACCGCCTGCTGACGACCGTGGGGCTGGCATCGTACAGCATTTACCTGTGGCAGCAGTTGTTCCTGCACCCCGGGCAAGCGGGCTGGATCTATGCCTTCCCACAAAATGCTGGGCTGGCCCTGGGAGCGGCAGCACTTTCCTTCTGGCTGATCGAACGGCCGTTCAACCAATTCAAAGATCGCATCGCGCGTTAATACAGAAGAGTTTTAGCCACGGATTGACACGGATGAAACACGGATTGGGAAGGAGTGATTTTCACCCCGGTAGGGGTGACAGCTATTAGCCCCGGGTTGAGCGTCAGCGACACCCGGGGTTTCAGTTGCCGACTTCGACCCTGGAGGGGTCGCAGCATAATACGGCTGCGACCCCTCCAGGGTCGACTCGATCGTCAATTGCCTACCTGGGGTTTTCGCTATGCTGCAACCCCAGGCTACCGGCTGTCACTCCTCCGGAGTGAAATCCCAAATGCGTTTCAAACTCGTTCGACGTACTGAACAGAAGGGCTTAAGGCATGGGCGCGACTTGCCCCAGATCTCGGAGGACTTCGAAGGGGGGCTCATAGGAGTCGGGGCCCCCTTCTCGCGACGTGAAGAAATTGAACAGGTACACGCCATCCGACTTGGCTTTGATCAAGTCGGTCGCGGCATGGCGATATTCGGCCGCGTTCAGGTTTTTTTGGCCACTCCCCTTGGTGCATTCAATGCCCCCATAGACGGGGACGGTCGGAATGGCCTGCTTCCACACGCCGATGGGGAGATCGCCCCGTTCGAAGAGGAACTCAGAGACGACGACGAAATCGACCCAGCCGTTCTTCGCCCAGGCGGGGACATCGCAACCAATCTGCCGAGCGGTCTCGGGGGTCGGCGGGGTGCGGCCGTAATTGGACGGCACGCGCACCGCCAGGATCAGTCGGCGGCCCCGTTCGCGGCCGACTTCGTCCAGCATGGTCCGCACACGTTTGACCAGCGAATTCATCTTCGTCACACGTTCGTCAGTGGTCCCATCCTTGAAGAAGATCGGAAAGCGATTGAAGTCGAGTTCGATGCCATCACAATCATAGCGTCGCACGGCCTCGTCGATCAGCCGAAAGGTATAGTCGCGGACCTCGTCGCGTCCAAAGTCGATGGCTCCCTTGCCTTGATATTGCACGGTTCCCAGTCGCCAGTCGGGATGGTCGACCATGAACTGCGTGCGGAGAAAGTCGTTGCCGTGATCGTCATTCATGCGAAACGTCAGGAGCGCCTCGCGACCGCGGCGTTTCGTCTCGGCCAACATGATGGCGTAGGGATCAGTCTTGGCCTCGAAGAAGTTCTTCAAGTTTTCGAACCGCTGTTTCTCCGACGCCGGCCATTTCGCGCGTTCCTCGGGCGTCGACAATGTGCCCCGCATGGTGCCGACTTTGGACGGATAGTACATGACCTGGGCATTGATGCAGACCAGGACCGAGTCGACTCGGCTCCCCTCGTAAGCGACTTCTTCGATCAACCGCTTGACATCATCGACATTCAACGCAGCCGGAGCTTTGCTGCCCGCTTTGGTGGACAAGCAGGAATCACCATCGAAATTATAGAGCACGCGCCGTGTCCGGGCCGGCGGATCGGCCGCCAACAGTGGCGCTGTGAAGAGAACCATTAGCAGGCCAGACAGACTGCAGACCAGGGGACGCGTCCTCAGACAAATCATGTTGTTGATCCTTGATGGATAATACGCTCGATTCGCAGTGGGTGATTGTATCTTACGGCATCTGGAGGAGCAAAAGGGGGCAAATCATGTCATCGTGAAAGTGATCTATCAGCGAGCAGTCCGTACGCTGCGCGGTCAATCATGCTGGTTGCCTGTGGTTCCGGATGCATCGTGAATTCACACGCAAACCCTTGATTTGCGACACGATGTGAGTTGCGCAGAAGTAGGAGCGTAGGCGAGCCCGGCGGCGTGAGCCCCGGGATTCTTTCGACAAACAGCAGATTCCGAAGAATCCGGGGGCTCACGCCGCCCGGCTCGCCTGCCCGCATATTGAGGCGCTTCGCCTTTGATTCAACTTGTGAAAAACGTGAACCGGGTGGCACGATATCCGCTATACGATCAGGCAAACATCGGCGGGCGTGTTCTTTGACCGCTCGTTGCCCGAGTCCGAGAGGGGTCGGAGTGCGTCATTGGCCGCCGGATGTTGTATTGCAGTCGATGGCTCTAACAGCCCGTTGAAAAAGGTGTCTGGAACTCTCCGAACGTCGAAAAAATCGCTCGATTCCGTGCGGTTGGCAAAGTTCCAGACACCTTTTTCAACAGGCTGCTAACCCCTACTCCCATGCTGTCAGCTGCAACACGGCACTGACGATCGACTGCTGACCCCACGTTTAAGGTGAATCCCATGAAACTTGAAACAATTGCAATATGGTTCCTGATGGCCGCAGTCGTCGCTGTAGGCGCCGCTCCGGCGGGCAATCCGCTGGCAGCCCAAGACAATCAGGCAGGCGCCACCGAGGGCGTGGAAGTCCTCACCCGAGGGCCCGTCCACGAGGCGTTTGCGAGTACGATCTCATTTCATCCCGAACCCGGGGTCACTGCGACCAAGGCACCGCTCGAACCGATCGAAGAGTTGCCTCCTGAACAAACCATTGAGGGTGAGAACGTCGCCTGGATTCCCGGCTATTGGGCGTGGGATGACGAGCGCGACGACTTCATGTGGATCAGCGGCATCTGGCGATCGTTGCCACCCGGACGTCAATGGGTGCCCGGCTACTGGGCCGCAGCAGACAGCGGCGCTCAATGGACGTCCGGTTACTGGGCGGATGCGTCGACGGCCGAAGTGCAATATCTGCCGGAACCCCCTGCGTCACTCGACCTGGGTCCGAATGTGGATCCCCCCTCTGTCAATCATATTTGGGTGTCCGGTAACTGGGTGTGGCGGGATACACGCTTTATGTGGCAACCCGGCTACTGGGTCGTGGGACAATCCAACTGGGTCTGGACCCCGTCCTACTACACTTGGGCTCCCCGCGGCTATGTTTTTGTAAACGGCTATTGGGACTATTCCGTCGCCCGCCGCGGACTGTTGTTTGCCCCCGTGTATTTCAACGCGAATGTTTATTCCCGTAGAGGGTTTGTCTTCTCACCCGCGATTGTCATCAACGCCGGTGTGTTTGCGAATCAACTGTTTCTCCGGCCCAGCTACCAGCACTACTATTTCGGCGACTATTACGCGTCGAATTATGGTGCGGGTGGCTTCTACCCGTGGTTCGCGGTTGGGACGCGACGGATTGGATATGATCCGTTCTTTGCGCAACAACGCTGGCAGAACCGCCAGAATCGCAATTGGGAACAAGGCATTGAGGCCAGCTTCAAGAACCGCGTCGACAATGAAGACGCTCGGCCTCCGCGGACATTCGCCGCACAGCAGAAGCTGGGCACGAGTGGTGACGCCAAAGAGAATCAGGTCGTCGTCGCGACCTCGCTTGATCAGCTCGCCAAGAGTGATGGTAAAGACTCAGTGAAGCTGCGGGCGGTCAAGGAAGATGAACGCAAGGAATTGGCTCAACGCGGAGAACAGATCCAGAAATTCCGCAAGGAACGCCAGGATGTTGAAGCGAAGGGGGCCGCAGGAACTGACGATAAGCCCGACGCGGAAGCCAAAGAGCGGCCGAAACTGAAGTTGCCGCAGTCACCCATTACAGCCAAGGCCGACGCGAAGGCCGAGGGGGACCAGGCCCCACCGAAGGCCCCGGAACTGCCGGCTGTCGATGCCAAGGCAAAGGCGAAGGCACGTGACGTCGCAGGCCCGAAAAATCCAACCGGCGACGATCCGAAGCCGAATACCAAGACGAAATCGGCGGCCGGAGCAGCTCGCAACAAATCGAAATCGGAAACTCCGGACGAGCCGGCAGCGGCAGGTACTCCCGACAAGAAGCCGCAGCCGAAGGGCAAATCGAAAACGGCATCAGACCCGAAGCCTCAGCCCGACCCGATTCCGGAACCGAAGCCAAAACCCGAGCCCGAGCCGAAACCTCAACCGAAACCGCGGGCTACCCCCAAACCCCTGCCCACGCCAAAGGTAGATCCGGTCCCGGAGACCAAGCCCGCGCCCAAGCCGAAGGCCGAGCCGAAACCCATGCCTCAGCCGAAAGCCGAGCCCAAGCCCACACCCGCACCGAAAGCGGACCCCAAGCCCGAATCCAAACCGCAACCCAAGGGCAAGCCAGAGAAAGGTCCCAAGAAACGCGATAACTCTTAGTGGCCTGCGGGTCACATTAGCGGCCATCTTGTGCGTCTTTGAACTCGTCAAGTCGGACTGGAATCGCGAGCAATCGCGGTTCCAGCCCGACTGTTGCATTTTGAAGGTGCGTTCTCCTAGCTGAAGATATAGCGACGATCGTCTCGCCGAGCTAGATACGAGTTGACGATAGTATCACATTAAGATATCATTACAAGCATGGCCTCCAAGCACCGAAATACGCTGCTCGCGGTTTTCGAAGACCCTGTCAGATCGAACATTCTCTGGCGAGACGTGGAAGCAATGCTGAAGGCGTCGGGAGCAGAGATCACCGAAGGGGCAGGATCTCGTGTGCGCATTGCTTTGGAAGGCGTGCGAGCCGTGTTTCACAGACCACATCCGCAAAAGGAAACCGATAAGGGCGCCGTGAAATCGCTCAGACGCTTCCTGACAGAAGCAGGAGTCATTCCATGATGAACTACCAAGGCTATATTGGAAAAGTCGAGTTCGATGATGAGGCGGGGATTTTTCACGGTGAGGTGATCAATACGCGTGACGTGATTACGT
>CAMAVF010000302.1 GCA_945861445.1 Planctomicrobium piriforme
CACTACGACAACTTCACCGAATTCCGCCACGCCATCGATGGCTGCCTCGACAACATCCCCACAAAACACCGCCCCCAACTCGCCACCCTCATGACCCACAACTTCCAACACTTCAACCCGGCCTCATTCCTCACCGCGTGAAGTATAAATATGAGGAATGTCGGTCATAATTGACCGTGAGCGAGTTCAAAAAGATTTCGCACAGCCTTTGATCATTCATGTCCAAAGCCTGTCTCGAAATGCGTTGATAGCGAGCAGAAAGCTGGGACTGCACCTCAGCGACCTGCCTGCCGTGCAACTTTTCGATCAGAAGTTCCGCTTTGAGACGCAGTCGCCACCGCTCTCGCAGCTCCTCGCGTGTTGTTGCATAACCAATAAAGGCAACCGGGCATTCTTCAGCGACGGAAAAGTCGGGGACCATCGACAGCAATTTCTGAGCATCTGCAGCCGCGTCCGCGGTTCGCTGCCGATAGCGTTCGCGAACCAACCTGGCAAATTGAAAGTCGCCCGACTTCGCCAGGTTGTCCAGGCGATCCTCGAACTGCTGAAATTCCAGGAAGTCCGCCGTCAGGAAGTACATTCGCTGCGGGTCGAGAGACTCGAGAAATGTCCCCAGCCACAATTTTGACAAGGCATCGTCGAGTGGTTTGCGAGACAAGTGCTCGCGCTCGAGTTTCTCCGTAACGGCTCTAACGGTCGATCCGGGATCGAAAGCCACATCGCTGGCTGCCGCACTGCCCTCAAGTAGTGGCAACCAAACCGAAATGGTGACGGCCAGAATAGCGCGAATCCAATTCATTTTGTCCCCGATTGCCAATCATAACACGTGTGTAACGCACGAGTGACTGTTAATTTTACCCCAAACGCGACTGCGGCACACGTCGGGTTGAACGGCTCGTTAGGCGGGCGGGTCATAGGGGGTTCCACATTTGGGGCAATTGTTCAACTGTTGTCCGACGACGCGAAGCGAGTTCGCGCAGTGTGCGCAGACTACGCATTGAAGACTGAAATACAAGCTGACGAAGAAAGCCACAGACACTGTGGCCACGACTGCAATCTGGCCCGTACTGATGCCCCACCCCAATACCGGAAGACAGACGAGCCAACCGAAAAACCACAGGACTTTCCGCACGTAGCGATTCGACACGCGATCTCCCACAACTGCCTAAGAGCCCGGGTTGAACTTTTTGATTGGCTGTTCGATGTCACTGCCAGTTTGCCGTGCCTGCAATGAGTTCATGTGTAGCGTAATTGTGTCTTGAAGGGCTTGCCACCGCGCCGAGTTATTTGATTCTTCAGCCTGCCCAAACGGCCAACACCGCGAAAACGTGTCCCCATACTCTGGTGAATCCAAGACGATTGCTTCCAGTCGTGGAAAGTAGTCCTTGAAGTGGTGTTCCAGCAAATGTTCCAACAGGCACGTCGCGATGGCGTCGCGCAGGTCATCTTGCGGAGAGTCGCCCCATTTCAGAATGCACTCCCAGACAGCTTCCGGTTCCGATTCAACGTACTCGCCGATTTCGATAATGGCTTGCCATCTGGGATCTTTGCCGCAGTCAACAGGGGCGCCGGGCAGAATGGCATCCGCATATCGAATTGGCTCAGTCACACTCATTCAGAAATCTCACTCGGAATGACGCCCCGGTTAACCCGCGTTGTACCGCGCGAGTGACCATTGATTTTACCCCATACCTGACCGCAGCACACGTCGGGTTGAGCCGTTTGAGCTTAGATGCCTGCTACCTTACGGTCCTTGCGGTCCTTGCGGTCCTTGAGCTCTCTCACTTCGCGTTCGAAGATGCCCCAAAATCCGAGAGTCTCTTGTTCCAGTTCATTTGTTTCGTGCCTGTAACGTGCGATGGCTCCTTCACTGGTGACACAAAATAAGTCAGCATCGCCCACAATCTGCAGGATTGGAGCGGCCTTGTGGCCTGTGGATTCTTGAAACCGATAGGTGACGTAGTCCAATCGCATCCAGTCTTCGCTGTCAGAGCATGGCGTGAACGTGTGCAGGCCATACAGGAACGACCAGAACGGTCCGACGTCGAAGACCTTTGGACGTGGCCACACCTCTTCTATGACTTCGACAAAAATACCCGGAAACCGCCCGCATACATGGCCGTAGAACTCACGTGGAAAATTCACCCCGAAACGATCCGCCAGAGCAACGACATCATCGGCCAATGCATTGTTCTCCGCCATCGGAAAAACGCGGAAGTCGCGATCCAGATGTCGGCCAAGTATTTCCTCGGTCAAATCTGGCGCAACCCAAAGTGAGTCGTCACGATTTATGTGGCTAGCTGACATGGTATTCTTGATACCCACCTAACTCCCAAGATACCCCGAGTGTGACCGTTGTTTTGACCCCAAACCCGACCGCGGCACACGTCGGGTTGAACGCTTGTTAGATGTTGAACTTACTCGCTGCCGAAAATGACTCGATCATTTCGTTAGCGAGATCTATAAGTGGCTTCCAGTGCGTGGGCGATTGCGACCACCATTGAAATCGCCATTCAGAGTACAGGTCACCAAACACCGCCAGTTGGATCACCTTTCCGTCGAGTCCGCCACCACCACTCAAATCAGGCGAAACCGGAATCGACAGACTGACAATCCGCTTGAAAAAAGACGCCAAGACTTCCCAGTCCATGCTGATCAGATTGTACCCAACGAGTTGAATCGTCGGCCGCGACTGCACGACATCCGACTCGTACAGCCACCATTCATCTTCCAGTTGACGAACTTCCCAGGCACGCGAGTCCTCGAAAGACGGGCAGACAATGACTTGTAGCCGGCGGAATCCAATGCCGCGGACATTCACGTCATCGGTCGCCGATCGCGTTGACGTTCGGATTGCATCCCATTCTTTGGCGCTCTGCTGTTCGATCGCCAACTGTCGTGCTCGCTGATTCGCCATAGGGTGCTTCTGCAGTTCCACCTAACGCTCAGGTTAACGCCGTGGGTGATCCGTGGGTGCCGCGCAAGTTACGGTTGATTTTACCCCAAACAAGACAGCGGCACACGTCGGATTGAACCATTTGATTGGCGGATGCTGCCGTACGGCTGTGTATTTCGGACGAGCAAGACATTGTCGATCAATGTGAAGTCAGCAGCTTGCATAGCGGTGTGCCATTTTGGTGAGTTTGACTCCTCGTTGTATGGTCGAGGGGTGCTCTGTTCTGAAGAGGAACGCCTGGCCGATTAAGACGGAATGCACTCGCTTGCGCTTCGAGCTTGTATTCATCGAACACGCATTGGCGTTGGTAACTGTGTCGGGCGACTGCGGTTTGGCGGAACGGGGGGGCGGTGGGGGCTACGCCGTGAAGGATTTTTATCAGGGCTTATTGCACCAATACGCCCCAATTCGTGATTCGAGTTGATGGGAGGGCGAGGCTCCCGCCGAGCCGCATAGTCTTGCGAGGGTCGATAAACGCTTGCGGTTCGGCGGGAGCCTCACCCTCCCATGGCGTCGAAATATTAAATATTCTTCAGGGCGTAGGGGCGATGGACTCGATCTGGCGGGCAGTTCGGGGGCGCCGATGGTGCGCCTGCGGCGAGAGAGTTGAAGGGGTGAAAGTAGAGAGTAGACTCAAGACAGATTGAAGAATTCAAAGAATCAAAGAGTGCGCGAGGTCTCGTGATTTGCCGCGGTCGGTTGTTGGTCGGCTCGAACTGGCCTGGTGACTCGTCCGGGGTCAGTATGCCTGACCCAGAGACGGGCAGGAGTGCCCATCTTACGGACGTAGATTTTTCTGGCGATGAGGGCAAAGGGAGCAAAAAGCGCAAAGTGAGCGGCAAACAGAAGTGTGGGTGCTGGCCACATCCTGAACGACAGTTCAAAGAAATCAACGAAGTGCGTCTGTAGGATGGCGCTCAAAGAAAATCGAAGACCAAAGGGACGACAGTTTGGACCGCCCGACACTGGAGTGTCAGGCTACGAAGTGGGCCATCCCAACGGCATCGGATCCTGACCGGCAAATAACAACCGATAGGAATCGCCATTTTGGGCTTCGGGCAATGGCACGCAGACCACCTGCGCGAGTTTGCCAGGTTCCAGCGTTCCCAACTCCGAATCGCAGCCCAGGGCTCGGGATCCATATAGCGTGCCCATTGCCAGGATGCGGTTGGGATCGACTTCAGGAAATTTCATTGCCAGAAACTGCATTTCTCGCCACAGGCTCAGGTCTGGATTCGAGCCACGGCTGTCGGTGCCCAAGGCGACATTGATGCCTCGGTCCAGCAGTCTCTTCCACGGATGAGGAGGATGTTGGAAATAGGCGTGCGTGCGCGGGCAGTACACAACGGTTATGCGTGGATGAGTCTCCAGCCAGTCGAATTCGGCGGAGGCCAGATAGTTGCCGTGGATGACTAATCCACGACTGACAGACGCCAGTGGCTGCAAGTAGTCCAGGGGGCGCGTTCCCCTCGGAATGATCTGTGAATCCCAAGCGTTGAAGCGTTGCAGCATGTCGACAAACTCGCCGGTGCCGCAGTCCAAAAGTTCCAGTTCCGCCAGTGTTTCCGCAAGGTGAACGGCAACGGGTGCGTCTTGTTCAACAGCCAGGTTCACCAAATCGCGGTAGAGATCGGGGCCGACGCTGTAGGGAGCATGTGGGCTGAGCCCACGCGTCACCGTGTCATCACGCTGCCCGGGATCACTCAGCCACTGGCGAGCGATTTCCAGTTGCACGGCAGCTCGATCAGATGACAGGCCGATGAGTTCGCGGAAGACAACGGTGCGGATCCCTGTGTGTTGATAGGTCTCCGATGGCCAGTCCTGCGTCGCGATCTCACCGATTTGTGTCGTCCCCGCCGCCCGGCATTCTGCGAGACCCTGCTGAATCACGGCCGCGGTCGCGGGGCTCCCGCGACGGACACCCACGAGCGACTTGATCCATTCCGTAAACGGCAAGGCCGGCTGGACGGGTTGTTGGAGATCGCTGAATTCCAAATGCGTGTGGGCATTGACCAGCTCAGGCAGCAGTGCGACGTTGCCGCAATTGACGGTCCCCGGTTTGGGTGCATGGTTATGTACGGCGGTAATGCGGCCTGAATCGATCTCGATGACGCCGTTTTGCAGCGGCGGGCCGGAGACGGGAAAGACCCAGCGGGCAGTCAGGGTGTAACGGGATGGATCGAATTCAGGCATCTTGGTTGATCGCGAAGATTCGTAAAATGGGCACTCTGCCCGTCTGAAATGGATTGCCGAAATGACCGCAAATACAAGTCATCGGAGACGGACAGGAGTGCCCATCTTACGGCAGACTTACATGAAACCTGTCCCCCTGGATTGTCGGACCTCGGGTTGGAGATGATAATTCCGATTGATCGGCCGTGACAATCGAGTCCTCGTCAGCAGACGACGTCCTGCAGGAGAAAAGACATTCATGCCCAGTTATCGGATTGCGGGCGTTCAGATGGATATCCAACTGGGCGATGTCGACGCGAATTTGTCGCGGATGTGCGAGAAGCTGCGGGAAACCAGTCGCGCGGGGGCCCTGTTGACTGTGTTTCCGGAATGTGCCGTGTCGGGATATTGCTTCAGCAGCCTGGACGAGGCGTTGCCGTATTCCCAAACCATTCCCGGTCCGGCGACCGACCGCCTGGTGCGGGCGTGTGCGGAATTGAAATGCTTTGCGGTGTTTGGAATGCTGGAACGCGACGGAAATCGCGTCTTCAACGCGGCGGTCCTCGTGGGCCCCGAGGGGGTGATCGGCAGCTATCGCAAGGTTCACCTGCCCTTTCTGGGGATCGATATGTTCTCGACGCCGGGCGATCGTCCCTTCGCGGTGCAGTCGGCGGGGCCGGTGCGGGTTGGCATGAATATCTGCTACGACGCCGCATTTCCCGAGACGGCACGCTGCTTGTCGCTGCTGGGAGCCGACTTGATCGCGCTGCCCACCAACTGGCCGCCCGGAGCAGAGTGCACGGCCGCGTGTGTCATCAATGCACGTGCGATGGAAAACGGAGTCTACTTTATTGCAGTGAATCGGGTGGGAACGGAACGGGGATTCTCATTCATCGGTCGCAGTAAGATTGTCGATCCTGTGGGCAAGACGTTGGCTGAATCGCAAACGCTGGGCGAAGAGATTCTGTACGCCGACATTGACCCGGAATGGGCCCGGAACAAACATGTGATTCGCGTTCCCGGCAAGCACGAGATCGACCGCCTGGCAGACCGCAGGCCGGAAATGTACGGTCCCATCGTTGAACCGCATCAATTGCAGCGACCGGGACGGTAAAGTAGCCTGACTCTCCGGAGTCGGGCAGATTAGAAAAATCCCATAAATCCCATCCGTCCCATTGGTCCCATAAGTCCTATCGCCTGTTTGATGGGACTTATGCGACGGATGGGACGGATGGGACTTATGGAAAAACTTATGGGCAGTAAATGACGTTCATTCATCCATTACTAAGCTGGCTCCTCCTTCTGGGAGTGATTCCGGTCATTCTGCATCTGCTGCTGCGGGCCAAGCCGAAGAAGCTGATTTTTCCCGCTTTGCGGTTGATCAAGAATCGGCAGCGGCAGAATGTCCAGCGGATGCGGTTGAAGCACTTCTGGCTGATGCTGTTACGGGTGTTCGTCATCCTGTTGCTGGTGCTGGCGGTGACCAGGCCACGCATTCCGCCCGTGAATTACTGGCCTACGATTGGGGAATGGGTGACGTTGGGGGCGATCGTCGCCGCTGCGATTGGCGTCTGGTTGGGACTGACTTGGCAATGGCAACGGCAGCAAGTTCCGGCGTTTCAACTGCGACATCGGCGGACGCTGCTGCGCGCAGGAGTTCTAGCGGGGGCGGCCGTCTTGATGCTGTTGCTGGTGCTGTGGCCGTTGCAGCGCCGGGTGTTTGCCCAGATCAAAGAGCCCCAGATTCAGGTCAGTGAGAATGTTCCCGTGGCGTCCGTGCTGGTGTTTGATACCAGTCTCAGTATGCAATACCGGCAGGCCGGACAGACTCGGCTGGAGGTGGCTCGTGAGCTGGCTGTCGAGCATCTGCGTCGCCTCCCAAGTGGCAGTCGGGTGGCCATCGCGGAAACTTCTTCGACGAATCAGATTGCATTTCTCTCTGATCTGACGGCGGGCGCCAATCGCCTGGGAACATTGGAGATCAAAGCGATCAGTTATGCGTTGAACGACCGCGTGCGGGCTGCGTTGGAGTTGCAGACCGAAGATCTGGCGCGCGTGCAGGAGGTCGATGTGGCCCTGCCGGCGAATGAACGCCAGGATGCATTCGTGCGAGAAATCATTGTCTTCAGCGACATGAGCCCCGCGTCGTGGCAGGCGTCCGAGACCAATCTGTTGAAAGCGGAATTGGAAAAGGACAAGTCGGTCAATCTGTACTTGATTGATGTTGGCGTGCCGCAACCCACGAATATCGGCCTGTCCGATTTGAAGGTTTCCGATTCGACGCTGACGGCCGGCAGTCCGCTGCGGGTTCAGGCGACGGTCACGGGGACCGGTCGCGAAGCGGCGACTGTCGCGATCGATCTTTCCGTCCTCGGTGAAGAGGGCCGGTTGGTGCCGAAGGATACCCAGTCGGTCGAATTGCGCGGTGCGGAAGGGGCGGTGGCCCAGTTGTCGGTCAGCGGATTGACGGGGAACCTGGTGCAGGGCGAATTGCGGCTGAAGTCCGATGATCCACTGGAATTCGACAATGCGTTGACCTTTACGGTTGAGATCCAGCCGCCGCTCGAGATCCTGGTCGTGGCGGATGATCTGGCGGACACCCGGTTCTGGTCGTCGGCCCTGGCGCCGGCCCCGCTGGTGAAGTTGGGGCGAGTGAAATATCGCTGTACCCCATTGAATTCTTCCAAACTCGGGACGACCGACCTTGCCAAGTACGCGGGAGTGTGCTTGATCAACGTCAGTGCCCTGTCGAAAGAGGCCTGGCAGCATGTGGCGGAGTATGTCGAAGCGGGTGGCGGAGTCGCGGTCCTCCTGGGGTCTCGACGAATTAATTCCGCGTCGTACGACGAGCCGACCGCCCAGGCCTTTCTGCCGGGCCAATTGCTCGGCAATGTTCCGTTCGAACCACCCGAATACATCGATCTGACGAACAAGCTGGACCATCCCCTGTTGAAGAAATTCGCCGACTGGGGAGGTGGCGTGGCCGACCTGACGGCGGCTGAGATCCGTCGTATCTGGCGCGTTAAGCCGAAGCCGAATGCAGCGGTGATTGCCTGGTACACATCGGAAAACAAGTCGGCGGCGATCCTGGAAAAGGTTCATGGCAAGGGCCGCACGGTGATGCTGACGACCTCGGTCAGCAGTTCGGCCGCGGATGACCTGCAAGACCAATGGAACAACCTGCCGACTCACTGGTCCATGCTCGCGCTGGCCGATCAGATGATGCGGTATCTGTCGCGGCAGTCGCAGGGGACGTTCAACTACGTTTGCGGCGAGGACGCCATCGTGCGGTTGGACCCCGAGCGACCCATTCAGCAGTACCTGTTGCGGAAACCGAACTCCCAACAACTGCCGGGAGAAGTCTCACCGGGTAAGACATCAGTGGTCATACGGGCGGTGGATCAACTGGGCCAATATCGGTTGTTGGACGCGGCCTCAGGGTCCAATTTCCAACGCGGGTTCAGCGTGAATGGCCAGGCTCGTGAAAACGTGTTGACGCCCATCTCTGCGGCGCAACTGGACGACATGCTGGGCAAAGATCGGTACAGCCTGGCGCGGGCCTTTGATCAATTGGATAAGAAAGGTCTGCGCGGACAGCGGATTGGATTGGAAGTCTTTCCATTCCTGATGCTGCTGATGTGGCTGGTCTTCATGGGCGAACACCTGGTGGCGAATCGGTTCTATGATGCAGAACCGGCACCTGCGGTGGGGTAGTCGCTGCGTTCAACCATTGGCTAATCTCTGCGACCCCTGTCGGGATCGATAAGTTGCCACGCGCCCAATGACCAATCGGCCGTTGCCCCTACGTGATTCCCGACTTTTGCTCTGTCTCCCTAACTTCCGTTGGATCTCGCGGCGCGACCCACAGCACGAAAGGTAGCATCAGCAAACAGTTTGATAGTCCCACGACCAATGCTGTTGCCACCCCCAGACCCCTGCACGTTTTCATTCCAATTAAGGGTTCTTCCGGGAAGTGAGTGCTAAGGGTAGTAAAAGAACGGACATGCTGTTCTCCTTTGAGGTTAGATCAAGAACTTCAAACTGGAGCAAACAGCATGTCCGAGAAAGTATTCTATCACGCGTTGGGATTGCGCGGCTATGAAATT
>CAMAVF010000303.1 GCA_945861445.1 Planctomicrobium piriforme
GAACCGGACTTCTGCGTCTGGAGCAATCAGACGTTCAAAGTCATCCAGCACACGGCAATTGTTCTTCATGGCAATCCAACAATCGGCGGCCCGCGCCCCATGCTGACCTGGATGATCGCCGAGCCACCTGCGTGGAACCAGACGCTTCCAACCCGCCGCGGAAAACTGGACATCTTAGCAACGCCGCAGGGACCGTGGATTTTGGAATGATGTGGTTCGGAACGCCGGCAACTCTGTAGGATTTTCGATTCCAGAATCGGCGCGTTCCCATAAGTCCTATTTGTCCCATCCGTCCCATAAGTCCCATGCATTTTGATGGGACTTATGGGACGGATGGGACTTATGAATTCCGGTTGCCACCCGGCTGTGGATACGCCCGACTCTGGAGAGTCGGGCTACGAAAAAAACCCTGGCGAAGCAGGTTGCTCGCCAGGGCTTTTGTCTTCTATCACAGGCCATTCAAATTACTTGATGAACAGCATTTCCTGGTAGGTCGGCAACGGCCACAGGTCGTCGGCGACGATGCTTTCCAGTTCGTCGGCGTACTTGCGAACTTCAGCCATGGCGGGCAACACGCTGTTGCAGAAGTGCTTGGCTTCGTTGAGCAGACCTTCGACATGGTGCTCGCCGGTCTTCTCCAGGGCCGTGATGCTCTTGGAGAGGCCGTTGATCAAGTCAGTCACCTTGGTCAGCGTTTCGACGCACGGAGTCAGCCCGGCCGCCTTCAAATTGGCCGCTGCGGCCGCCAGTTCGCTTTGATAGCGTACCGAGGCCGGATAGATCATCGTCTTGGCCATTTCCACCACCAACTTGCTCTCGCTCCGCACCACCTTGCAGTATTGCTCGAGGTAGATGTCGGTGCGGCTGTCCAATTCGCGCTTGCTCAGGACCTTGTACTTTTCGAACACGGCCGCGACGTCCGGATTGCTGAGCGCCGGCAAAGCGTCGACCGTGGTCTTGTAGTTCGGCAGGCCACGCTTCTCGGCTTCCTTGTGCCAGGCTTCGGAATACCCGTCACCGTTGAAAATGATGGCCGAGTGATTCGTGGCGATTTCCTGGAGGATCGTCTGAACGGCCGGATTCAGCTTGCTGGCATCACCGTTGGTGGCCGCTTCCAGCTTGGTCGCGATGTAATCGAGCGATTCGGCGACGATGGTGTTCAAGACCACCAGCGGCCCAGAGATCGATTGATTCGACGCGACCGCCCGGAATTCAAACTTGTTGCCAGTGAAGGCGAAGGGGCTGGTACGGTTGCGGTCCCCTGCGTCCTTCGGCAACGGCGGCAAGGTATCGACACCAACGGTCAAGGTGCCGGCTTGCTTCGAGCTGGTTGCCGGTCCCTTCTTCAGTTGTTCAAACACGTCTGCCAGTTGCGAGCCCAGGAAGATCGAGATAATGGCCGGGGGAGCTTCGTTGGCACCCAGGCGATGATCGTTGCTGGCGGACGCCACCGCGGCCCGCAGCACCGGGGCATACTTATGCACGGCCCGAATCACGGCTGCACAGAAGACCAGGAACTGAGCGTTGTCGTGGGGATTGGCACCAGGTTCCAGCAGATTGCCCTGCACGCTGTTACCCAGCGACCAGTTCAAGTGCTTGCCCGAGCCATTCACGCCGGCAAACGGCTTCTCGTGCAGCAGGCATTCCAGACCGTACTTGGAAGCGACTCGCTTGAGCATCAACATCAGCAATTGCTGGTGATCCGCCGCGACGTTGGCGTTCTCGTAGATCGGGGCAATTTCGTACTGCGACGGAGCCACTTCGTTGTGACGTGTCTTGACGGGCACACCCAGCTTGTAGAGTTCCCGTTCGGTTTCGAGCATGCAGGCCAGCACGCGTTCGGGGATCGCACCGAAGTACTGGTCTTCGAATTCCTGACCCTTGGGGGGCTTGGCACCGAACAGCGTCCGGCCGGCATTCAGCAAATCCGGTCGCGCGAAGAAGAAATTCCGGTCGATCAGGAAGTATTCCTGCTCGGGACCGGCCGTCGCACTGACCATTGCGCCTTCGTTGTGGCCGAACAGTTTCAGGATACGGCTGGCCTGCTTGTTCAAGGCCTTCATCGATCGCAAGACAGGGGTCTTCTTGTCGAGAGCTTCGCCGGTCCACGAAACGAACGCGGTGGGAATGCACAGCGTGGTGCCGTTGGGGTTCTCGAGGATGTAGGCGGGGCTCGTGACGTCCCAAGCCGTGTAGCCACGGGCTTCGAACGTGTTGCGGATGCCGCCCGACGGGAAGCTCGACGCATCGGGCTCGCCCTGGATCAACGCCTTGCCGGTGAATTCAGGCATCGCGCCGCCGTGACCGTCGGGTTCCAGGAAGCTGTCGTGCTTCTCGGCGGTCAAACCGGTCAGGGGATGGAAAATGTGAGCGTAGTGGGTCGCGCCCTTTTCCACGGCCCAGGCCTTCATGGCGGCCGCGACGACGTCGGCAGCCAGCGGGTCGAGCATCTCGCCGCGGTCAATCGTCCGCTTCAGTGATTTGAAGATGTTTTTCGGGAGGCGATCCTGCATCACCTTCAGGCTGAAAACATTCGATCCGTACAACTCGTTGGCAGGTGTCTCGTTGAAGTTCAACGGTGCCGAAATGGGCTTGTAATTTGTGACTGCCTGAATAGCTTCCTGACGCGCCTTACTGCCACTCATTGGTGCTGTCCATTCGTAATTAAAGATTCAAGGAAGGCCCAAAGTGCGCACATTGGTGCCTAACAGGGGAAAAGCAATCCTTGCGCCGAATCGACCGATCAAATCCGGCTGATCAATCGCAAGATATTAATCTGTAATAAGTTACCGCTATGAAGATGCGGTTTGTTTCGTCGTGAAAACACAGCCATTGTGCTTGTTTTGTTAGCAGTTCGCCTAATTTGTGGGCGACTGCAGTTTTTTTCAATCGGCGCAAAATTCGCTGTCTTTTTAGATCTGCCATTCTTGCACTGCGGATGGCGGAGCCGCGCCGCCCTGATTGCGGCAGGGTTGGTCCGCGCCCGTGCGAGCAGTGCAGGATTTCGATCGTGCGAGCTGAAGATCGGGATGTGGTTGGAACTCAGCGCGATCGCCATGTTCGCTCACAATGGACAGATTTCGTTGAATTGTCAACGGATCAGCATCGAGTTGTGGTCTGTTGCCAGCCGGGGATTTGTAGGGCAGTGAAATTGCGGAAGCTCGGTCGAATTGTGATACCTGATTCAAGCGGTCAGTGACAAAAATTTAACCCGCGGCGCCCACAATCCACTTTACTTGGTGCGTATGATAAATATGACTACGACTGCGGTCGTAGTTCGTCGGTCATCAGAAAAATGTTTCCAGCTCAGGAATAAGGAGAAGCGAGATGATTTCATTGCGACAACACAGCCCGTGGGTACTGACCACGGTCAGTCTGGCCAGTTTATTGGCGGGTGCAGCGTTTTTCAGCCACAATCCGATCATCGGGAAGCAGCCGGTGCTGGCGGCACCGCCGGTGGTTAAGTCGAGTCATGCCCGGGAGTTATCAGCCAACTTCCGCGAAGTGGCGAATGCGGTTTTGCCGGCGATTGTGTCGATCGAAACGCGAGGCAAATTAGCCAAAGCGACAGAAGAAGGGGGCACTGAGGCACTTCCGTTCGACGATCAGTCTCCGCTGGGAGATTTGTTTAAGGACAATCCGCAATTCCGCGAGTTCTTCAAGCGGCGTGGCGGCGGCAACGGCGGCGGGCGGGCACCTCGATCACACGGGATGGGGTCAGGGTTCATCGTGGACGCCGCAGGGGTGATCGTCACCAACAACCACGTGGTGGCTGACGCGGATCAAGTGCTGGTCCGTTTGGAAGATGGCACCGAATATCAGGCAACCGAGTGGAAGACAGACCCGCGTTCTGATGTCGCTATCGTCCGCATCAAGCCGCATGGCGTCTTGCCGACGGTCAAATTGGGCGACAGCGATGCCTGCGAAATCGGAGACTGGGTACTGGCAGTTGGCAGTCCATTTGGCCTGCAATCGACGGTAACGGCGGGCATCATCAGTGCCAAGGGCCGGGCGCAGGGGATCCTGGAACGTGAAGATTTCCTGCAAACGGACGCGGCCATCAACCCGGGTAACAGCGGCGGGCCGCTGGTCAATCTGGATGGTGAAGTCGTTGGCGTCAACACGGCAATTTCCAGCCGCAGTGGCGGCTATGACGGCGTCGGATTTGCAATTCCTGTGAATATGGTACGCTGGGTCAGCCGGCAGTTGATGGATCACGGTCTGGTCAAACGCGGCTACCTGGGTGTGGCGATTCAGCCGGTCAGTAATCAGTTGGCGAAGCAGTTCGGGATCAAGGTCGGCCAGGGTGCCATCGTCGGCCAAGTCGTTCCCGGGTCACCTGCGGCCAATGCCAAGGTGGAAACCGGCGACGTCATTCTGACGTTGAACAACAAGCCGGTCAGCAATCCGCGCAACCTGCAGGGAATCGTGGAACAACTCGATACCGGCAAGGGATATCCGCTGGAGATCCTGCGTGATGGCAAGAAACAGACGCTGACCGTATCGGTCGCGGAAATGCCCAAGAGCTTCACGGCGTCGGGCATCGACGAGCAGGAAAGGGCTCCCGGGAAAGAACGCGAAGTTGCCAAGCCCAGCCAATTCAAGGAGCTGGGAGTGGAGATTCAGGAAATCGATGCCCAGCTCACCGAACAACTGGGCTATAAAGGGCCAGTCAAGGGTGTACTGATTAGCGAAGTGGACGCCGACAGCCCGGCGGATACCGCTGGCCTGAAGAGCGGCATGGTGATCGAAAAGGTCGGCACCAAAGTCGTGACGACCGTGGCCGAATTCACTGCGGCGATGAAGGATCTGTCTCTCGAAAAGGGGATCCTGCTCCTCGTCCGGACACCGGGCGGATCACGCTTTGTGGTCGTGAGCAAGGACGTGTAGTCCGGGCGTGTAGTCTGGGCGTGTTACCAAGTGTCGAACTCGGGGCTCGGTTGTGAATTTCACAATCGAGCCCCTTTTTATTTGCGATCCAGACCGTCACGTCATTTTGTCCAACGGATAAATCGGGCGTCGGACATGTTGATATTTAAACGCGGCGAAGTCTGGCCGGTGAATGCCCGGAGTGTCAGCGTCGAAAATGTGCGATGCCAGCGGCCCCAAGTCGGCCCGGAAGTGAACGGCACTTTTCACGACGATCAACTTCCGCCGTTCGGGAGTCACTCCCGCCACGCGCAGCATTTCGGCATCCAGCAACTGGTGGCGCCGCGATGCCACCACGACCTCGACCCCGCCAATCACCAGCAGCGCCATCGGACCGAATTCACCGGTCATTCCTTGATACATCGGCCCATGGAAGTTGTAGTGGCCATCGCACAGGGACCGGACATAGGCGTCCGTCACGACGGGGGCGCCGTGTTGGTCGTCAGTCTTACCGCCGATCCGTGCCGGAATTGTCTTGCCCACGCCTGCCGCATGAGCCTGAGCCGCCGTTTCCGGATCATAAAGAATGCCGACCACGCCCCCTTCGAACTTGGCATCGATCATCGCTTGCAGAGCAATCGTTCCATCGCTGGGGGCCCCACCTCCGGGATTGTCCGACCCGTCCGCATACAAGACTAATCCCTGAGTATTGTCGCGCGCGAATTGAATGACCTCATCCACCCGAGTCAACTTCGGCTGCAGTGCATCCCGCAAATCCCACATCCACCCGGCCACGCGATCGGCGAGCGTTTCCGCCAACTGGCGGTTATTGTTGGTCGTCACAAAGACCGACACACCAGCTTCTGGAATGTCCGCAAATGGGAAGCCCTGCATGACGGTGGCCGTCAGCACATCGGGCAAAGCTTCCAACTCATGCAGCTTGCGCATCAGACTGATCATCGGTTCGCGCAAGGTGCATTGCATCGGAGGCATGGTCAGCAAAGGCACTTTACGAAAGGCCTGGGTCGGCCGAACTTCACCCCGGACAATCCGAGCCATCAGCAACGCAGCCTCGCGGCCCCGTTCATACATGTCGACATGCGGATAAGTGTCGAAACCGATCAACACATCTGCCAATTCCGCAGATCGCTGTCCGATATTACCGTGCAAGTCAAGCGTCGACACGATCGGCACTTGGGGACCAACGACTTCCCGCACCGCCGTGATAAAGGCACTTTCCGCATCCGAATGCGCTTCGGTCACCATCGCCCCATGCAGGTCGAGGAGCACGCCATCCACCGGCATGACTTGCTTCAGCCGTTCCAGAAACAGTCCCAGAATCCGGTTGAAAGCTTCATCCTGCACAATTCCCGCCGGCTGGGCGTGAACACAGATGAGCGGCAGCAATTCGAAGTCGGCCTGTTCGGCACCCGCGATGAACCCGCCATGCACGGTTCCAGAATCCCGAAACCGCGCCCGGAGTTCTTCGCCGCCGAAAAAGTCTGGCCCACAACCGCTATCTCGAATGAAGTCGGCGAGAGTTGTCGGGACTGTCGCAAACGTATTGGTCTCATGCTGCACACCGCCACAGGCAATTCTCACAGGGATCTCCGCTGTAGGTCTTCACAAATGGAAATTGAGACATCGGCCGACGCTGGTGGGATACGCCGCTCTCACTGCGGCACTTCGATCTGGCCTGGAAAGAGGGGCCATTTTGCCGGGTCCGATTGGCCATTGCGCGGCCCATGTGCCGAATGCTCATAAAATAACTCGGCGGTCTCGGGATCACCTGCGGATTGCCAGATGGATCCGCGTAAAGTCGACACAGCCGCTGGTTCCAAGAAATGCGCAACGAGTCGAAGAGAGTTCAATGCCTCGTCCCAGTTTCCAGTTTGGACGGCATGGTCATATTGTTCCTGCAGCAGTTTTGTTTCTGGCGTTGTGGGACTGGGTTTCCACAGCCCATCGCTCAGCGTGTAAAGATCCTCTGACAGACCGTCGAGCCGTTCTTGTTCCGTCTCCGAAAGATTCCACCAGACTTGTTCCATCTGACCTCGAATCCGATTGGCCTCGTCAGTCTGATCTTGCCCCGAAAGATTCAGGGCGTGCAATTGGTGCATCCCGCGCAGGCAATGCAAATAATCAGAGCTTCTGGAAAACAGACGATTTGACATTTGATTCGAATTCCCTGTTCACTCTTCGTCGATCACCCATTGAGAACGAGTACCAATGATATTTGACTCGAACTGACTCAGGGGAACTGATGCAGAAGGAACAATGCAGCCGTGATGGGGCTTATCCTTCCTCAATTCGAGTTGATCGGCGAATACTCCGTCTTGGAAGGGGCCCGCGCCCATTGTGAAGCAGGCCGTCTGATTATCACCTCGCGCTTTATGGCACCTATCTCTCAGGCGACTGGGGATCAAAAACGCAGGCAATTTCCGCCATTCGGGAACAACCGACATTCCGTGCCCATTAAGGACGACAAAACCATCCGCGTCCAAATCCACATCGACAATACCCGCCTGCAGATCACTCCTCACGCCCAACCCTTGATTTGAACTCTCTACAACCGGAAATCGATCTGTCGCGCACTTCATGGTACGGTAAACTTTCGGCACCTCCGATATTCCTTTCCGCGCAACGATAACCGAGTTAACCCCAACGGGTTGATCCCCTCAAATTGTATCGGCGTTCCCTTGCGCGTACAGCCGGAACTCATTCTAAATCGATTGATGTCATAGCGCACTCGGCGCAATAGAACAGGAAAAAAAGACACCGAGTCGATTGAACAGAACAGCGCTGCCTTACCCGATCCGTCCCGAACCCCCCTTGGCAGGCTGCCAAGTTGGCAGCGGCAGTTGGTTGGCGAAAACCAGAACAATTCCCATAAATTCCTTACTGTCAATGTGTTGGGACAACTCAAGCAGTTTGGCACAACCATTGCTGGATTGACTGGCTACGTGAGATTCTGAAACCGGACTGCGGCTCGGTGCGAGTTGGATCGTCTTGTGGTAAGCAAGATCGGACGACCGCCGCAGATTTTGAAACATGGCAGCTGAACAACCTACTGAGACATTCGGCACAACCCTGGATTGCGTGAGGAGAAGCTGTGGCCAAGATGATGATTTACGAGGATGACGCTCGCAAGGCTCTGCTGGAGGGTGTCTCCAAGCTGGCTCGGGCTGTCGGCAGCACTCTGGGACCGCGCGGCCGTAATGCCGTGCTGGACAAGGGCTGGGGTGCTCCGAAAGTGACCAAGGACGGCGTCACTGTCGCCGAGGACATCGAACTGGAGGACCCGTACGAAAACATGGGCTGCCAGTTGGTCAAGGAAGTCGCCTCGAAGACCAGCGACGTGGCTGGTGACGGCACGACGACCGCCACGATTCTGGCGGAAGCCATCTACCGCGAAGGTCTGCGTTACATCGCTGCGGGCGCTGCCCCAATCTTATTGGGCCGTGGTGTGATGAAGGCCGTCGATGCCGTGGTCGCCGAGTTGAAGACCTTCGCGACTCCGGTCAGTGCCAAGGACAAGAAGGCGATCCAGATGGTCGCCACCATTGCCGGCAACAACGATGCGGAAATCGGCGAAATCCTCGCCAATGCCCTGATGAAGGTCGGAGCCGATGGTGTCATCACCGTCGAAGAAGGCCGGCAGACCTCCACGAATGTGGACCTGGTCGAAGGGATGCAGTTTGACCGTGGCTACCTGTCGCCGCACTTCGTGACCGACCAGGATTCGCAAGTCGTCGAACTCGAAAACTGCAAGATCCTGATCTTCGAAGAGAAGATCAGCAGTGCCAAGTCGATGGTGCCGTTGCTCGAGAAGATTTCACAGGCCAACGTGCCGCTGTTGATCATCGCCGAAGACATCGAAGGCGAAGCTCTGGCGACCCTGGTCGTCAACAAGATGCGTGGCATTCTGCGAGTGGCCGCCGTGAAGGCGCCGGGCTACGGCGATCGCCGCAAGGCCATGCTCGGCGATCTCGCCGTGCTGACCAGTGGCACCGCGATCTTCAAGGACCTCGGTTTGAAGCTCGAAAACATCGAGCTCTCGCACTTGGGTTCGGCCAAGAAGATCAAGATTGACGCCGAGAATACGACGGTCGTCCAGGGTGCCGGCAAGAAGGCCGACATCGAAGGCCGAGCCGCTCAGATTCGCACCGAAATCACTCAGACTGACAGCGAATACGACCGCGAGAAGCTGCAAGAGCGGTTGGCCAAGCTGGCCGGTGG
>CAMAVF010000304.1 GCA_945861445.1 Planctomicrobium piriforme
TTCTGCATCGCGCGGAAGTGGTGCAAATCACGGGCAGGAGCTATCGATTAGACAAATCCGAAAAAAGCCCAAAAGGTACCAAAGCGCCAACCGGGTCGCCTGCCGAAGAATAACAGGTCAAACGATACCACTACCGGTCATTCAAGACATCAAGGCAAGAATGGTATCGTTTGAAGCGCAAACGAGTGGTATCGTTTCAAGCGCCAATTGACAGCGGTCGAAATCGCTTACACTGCTGCGCGCTGGACAGGTCGATTCCGGACGGCACGAGCGACAGTTCGGTGGCGTCGAGTTCCAGGCTCTTACCGGAAGGAGGGATTTGAAATGTGCCGGCCACCAGTCACTTGTACCACGGGCACCGACCGTCGCGGGCCCAGACCAGGATCTTAGTCCGGTCATAGCAATGGTTCTGAACACGAACAGATAGCCCGAGACCAGTTCATCCCGGAAGACCTCGGCCACCAAAAACGATCAGTCTATCGAAGCTGTTTCTGGGTGAAAACAAACACGCACACTTGAGGTGGCAGTGAAGCATCACCCGCCATCCCCGCACGAGGTCACGTCGAGCGACAACCGGATGACGACTCCGTCGGTGACATCAATCCCACCTTACCGACCAGCGGCCTCAGCGCGAAAGGCAAGGTTTGTACGCCGCCTGATTCGCGCGAAGAGACATCACCCCGCCACCGCCGCGGCTGTCAAACTAGAACCTCATTGACAGCCCTTCTTCATTCGTGATCGCAAGAATCCGTGCAGCACATACCTGTCGACTGCGTCCGGATAACAGTCAGCCCAATAACCGGTAAGAGTTTTCGATAACGATCGATATGAAGTACGACGCTTCAATACCAATAAGTGATAGATTTCAGCGAATGAGTGCCGGAATAGAGCGCCTATTTCCGGAGGGTGAGATTACGGCACTGGGGAGTCAACGAGGTACTCGTTACGATCCCAAGTGCTACTCGAGTCTATCTTCAGCAATGTGGAATGCTATTCCGAAAAACGAACGTCGTTCCTACATCGGCAACGCTTTTGTGATCTACAATCCGGTTCCTTCTTTAACCGTCTAGCTCGATGAAGAGAGTGCGTCAGGTTGTTGTAGGTGTTATGAGCTGTCTGGAGTCCGATCTTTCGTACGAGATTGCGTCTTGTAGAACACGAGCGTTTAAGTTTGAGTATCAACGTCGCAGCCCCCCTGTTGGAAATACGCCTGACGTGGTTTGATACGACGCTGGTGTTTGAACGGTTTTAACCGAAACCTTTGCGCTGTGAGTGTCTTGCATACCGTTGGCAGACGCTGAGCTCCTCGTTTTTTAATACTGTGGCTATTATGCTTAATAGCGTTTCGCTCCTGTTCGGGGGTTGTGATGTCGGTTGAAAGCTTCCGCTAAGATGTACTCTGTCAAGCCTCTGGCTGTTGATGATGATGAACGTCAAGTCAAGTAGCGTGGCTGAAAAAGTTACCGTAGTTGTTGAAAGACGGCTTGTTGGATTGACGAGGTCTGACCATAGGTCGATCGACTCTTTGGGGATGGTTTATAGGGTTTTGCTGTGGTGATACGTGTTGTCCTATCCGGTGTCTTGGCTGTATGGTTTAGGTAGGACCTAGCGGTGTGCTGGGTACATCAGTCATACCGCTCTGGAAGTGTGGAGGTCTTAGCTTGTTGGAAACACAGGACATGAAGCCGCGGGCAATTTCTGGGTATCGCTCGCAGCGTCCGTGGTCGACATCCCGCCGGACTGCCTTCCCTCTCCCGTAATACGTAGGCGTTCCTTCCTAACCTTTCATGACCCGTCCTGTCTACCTGGGCGTGAACCATTCAGCCTTCAATACCGGCAATCCAGCAGTGGCCGATTTCCGCCCGCCCAACCTGACCCTCAATAGCGGGATCAACGGCAGTGGCTTGGATGACCTCCTTAGGTTGATCATCCAACTGGACCGGCTGCGACGCGGCATTGACCCCGCTGATGGCCTGGATGGTGTCGACCAATTCCGCCAGCAAGCGTTCCAGTTGCTGACCAGTAACCAGGTGGCCACGGCATTCGATCTGCAGCAGGAATCTCCCGAACTTCGCGACCGCTACGGCCGCACTCTGTGGGGGCAAAGCTGTCTGCTCGCCCGGCGGCTGGCGGAAGCCGGAACAGCGGTGGTCACCATCGAAGCTATGGAACCTGAACTCGGTAGCCCTCTCTATCACAGTTGGGACGACCACGCCGGTGCCAAGCCCGGCTGGGACATGGCGCGGGGGATGATCTGGCGAGCCCAGCATATGGATCAAGCGTTATCGACCCTCATCGAAGATATTTACGAACGGAACCTCGACCGTCGCATTCTGGTTGTCGCCATGGGCGAATTTGGCCGGGCTCCTCGCCTCGACCATTACATTGGTTGCATCGGCCGCAACCATTGGCCTCAAGCCCAATCGGCTTTGGTCTCCGGCGGCGGCCTGCGTATGGGCCAAATTATCGGAGCCACAACCTCGAAATCCGAATACCCCATCGAACGCCCGCTCAGTCCGCGAGACTTGCTGGCGACCATCTATCGCCACCTGGGAATCGATCAGCACGCCGAATTCCCCGACTTCTCCGGTCGCCCGCACCCCATCCTGAATTCGGGCGAACCGATTCGCGAACTTATCTAGAGCGTATTTTGTGTGATCGTCAACGCCAGCAGATTTTCCCAGAGAATCCACCGCCACATTCACCTTCGAGCCCTGCTTTTAGCGCTAGCAAAGCCGGCACGCCGGCCGCTTGCTGGCGCCGACCGGTGCGTGCCAGCATCAAGGATATCTGCAGACCGTTCTTCCGGTCGATCTTCTGGTAATCTCACCTTGATCCTTCGGTCATGCGCGACAGCTTCGAACGCTCTGGGGTGATACCAGTGTCGTGCCTGTGGGTAGACCGCAGTCCGTGGTGGGGAGTTATTGGACTGGTAGCCTGATTCGTCGCGGTGGCCGACGTCGGGAGAAGGTCTGTTGACCATTCTGCCGGGCACCGCCATTGAGCTGCTGAGGCTCCCTGAACGACTTTGCCACGACTACTGGCCGTTTCAAATCGGACCCTATCACATCTTCCACCGGATATCGCCAAGGCCAGCGGTATAGTGAGCGCCAATTGGCAGATGTGATGTGGTGATCCGGGGACAAACTCGAGCCCCCAAAGTCACCGGCGCGTGAGATGCCATGACAGCCTGCCACTCAGCGATCCAAAAATAACCCGAAACCAGCGGCTGTTATTGCAGGCATCTGTGCCAATTGACGCTTGGTTTGTCATTTTACCATCCTAATTGATTTTAATTCGCCGCCGACTATTACGCGTAATAGCGCTTCAGCTTCCGTCCCCGGTTGTGTCGCGGGATAAAACCACCCGGCAGCGCACCAATTCACTGGGCTCCACTGTCAGAGTTATCTGTCATGTTGGGAGGGCCCCATCAATTCCCTGCCGGCCGATAAGACCGTTTTGCGGAGACGGTAATGATCCGCTGTGACGCAATTCGAGTTTTGACCTTGGGTGGAGGTCAGGATACCCAGAATACGAAAGCGTTCTATGACAAGATTGCCGGCGCCGAGCCTGCATTACGATTCTATTCGCCAGTCGAATCTTATTTTTTAATAGCAGAATCCGACCAGTTGCTGCCTAACCGGATGGCCGGGATTCCTGCTCATCCCCAAGAACATCAGGCCAGGATGAAGCTGTGGCTGCGTCATGGCTGGCAGCCACGAAGATCCCTCTTCTATTTTTCCTGGATCAAGTCAAACTGAAGAATAGGAAACACGTCAACTGATCACACCTGGATTTGCATGGAAGCAAGAATGCTACTATTGGGCGAGCAGATCGGGCTCCTATTTACCGGGGATACGACGCAGGCGCTGACGGAGAGTCGGCCCAGTCTTGCGGCGGATGAGCTCTATACGGGCCCTGACGGTGGCGTTTCAATGGCAGGCCGTCTATGCGACTGTGGTTCCGTCTTACACCGGGGTAACCACCAGTCGTTTCAGAGTCATTTCACGACGCTGCCTGCAAACCAGGGGCAGTTTGGAAGGGCAGCCGGGTCTCGTTTCTTGGATACGGCAACTCCGACTGCGGCCAATTCGCTATTTCGCAGAATAGCACACTGGCCGAGTCTGCCGCGGCATCTGGAGCTGGAAGCTCTTAGGATCCTGCAGTCTGAAGGGGTTTCTGGCCTGATATGCCATGGCGGCCAGCGGCTAGAGAATGGCCTGCTGACCCTCAACAGGGCTTCAACCAGGGCCCAGGAAATTGCTTGTCGCATTCTGAGCCACTCACCAGGATTCTGGGACGTCGACGCATCAGGCACTCAATGGGCTGTCTGTCCGCATTCGGACATTCCGGAGACTGGACCGTGGCCTGCCTGGGCCATCGCATTAACCGTTAACCATGAATTGGCCCATTCGCTAATGGACGAGCCATCTGGTCCCCTGGCGGAAGATCTCTCAGCGGAATGGTTCCCGTCTTTGCAGTCGCTGCGACAAGCCGCAGCGGTCCGCCGCCAAATGCAGGACGTAGAACGTGTTCTTCACTGGGCCGGCATCCTCGCGGCGAGTACAGATGGCGAGGGGGAGTGCATCATCCTGACCGGTAATGCTGGCCACTCTGGATCTCCGGAGTCGAACATCCTGCTGGGCGAGCTAGTTGACTCATTGTCCGACCTCTCCCGCTTGTCGATCGGCCTGATCAATCTCCGGCCGGACAGCGAGGTCGGTTGGCTGAGACGGCGATCGTCGGTCGTGACACAATTTGAGGTATTGGACCGGGAGCGTGTGTGGGTCAAGATATCCCCCGACCTCGTTCCTGTGCTGCATCAATTTTGCGAATTTCGCTTTTCCGGCTAACCTTAAGTGGTGGGAATGCCAGGCGTGTTTATCCGCTGGTGACGTTACATCAAATTGCACTACAGGTCTCTCGTGAAAGGATTCACCCATGGCCCCGATTCCATCGCGCCCCCGGCAGACTAAGCCGACCGCACCCCTGGACGCCGATCCTGACCAAATCCAACGGGCAGTGGAGGGACTGCAGCACCTTTCGGGCGTCGCCAACTTGATGACGGAATTTGCAGATCTGCCCAATCTGAATTTCCCGCCGCAGGCCTATAACATATACCTCCACAACATCCTGGAGGCGGCGGGCAACCCCACGGATCCGATACACCGGATGATGATCGAGCAGTTCGTCGCGGCGAATCTCAAGATTGGGAGGCTCAATCGCAGGAGTGCCGCAGCGACTACGCCTGAAGCCGCCCGAGTGTATGACGCCAGTTCCGTCACCCTGTTGAGCGAGTTGCGGCGTATGGGGCTCTCGATCAAGACCTATCGAGAGCCGGCGTCGCCGTCGCATGTCACGGTCGTAAAACAACAGAACCTCGCCCATAACCAGCAGGTGGCATACGTCGATGCGCCGCCTGCAACAGTTGAGACCGTCGTCCCGCCGCCAGAAAAAAGGGCCCACGACACCCAACTGACAAGTAAGAGGCTTGAGCATGTCCCCAGTACCCCCGCCTTCACCGAATCCGCGCCGAGTCGCGGCCGGGAAGCGCAACCAGCTTCTCCGAAAAGGCCTCCGCGCCGGGTCACGCGAGAAACTCCGCCAGACGGCGTTAACGCACCAACCGTGGCTCCGGTCAACCGGCCCACGGACCGCCGCGGGTAAGGCTCAAGCTGTGGCCAATGGGAAAGTGCGACAAAAGGGGCCGGTGTCAGTGCGTGAGCTGCGGGCAGAACTGGCAGAGGTCCGCTCTCTCGTGAAGGGCATGCGGGACTTGCGATTGGAATCCGACCTGGCTTCAAATCCCGACTTGCAGGATGACGATTAAGCTTACGGTTCCAGCGGGACAGTTCATTCGAGGTTCCTTTGCTGGCTGCAGGCAGCAATCTATTTCTCCCCGGAATGCGTATGGGAGCCGAGTAGTCGTTCTGGGCTATTACGCATAGTAGTGAGGTCGGCGGTAATCATTGACGCACGACTTCACCCAAGCCCGCGGCGACGAGGTGTCGGAGTACAACCACGTTGGCAGAAGGATCACGCATTGCCCAAATGAGTTGTAGGCTGTCGGGTGGGAACGAATCGGAGAGTTTCTCATGGCTTATCGTCGGGCGACATCCGGCGAAAGAAACGCACCTGTACTCGGCCGTGGAATTCTCGACTCAGCTTGTAATCTGCGGGAAGCAATTTGCCAGCAGGAATCATCCCAGAATCGCAGATGACAGCGACCGTGTTCTCGTCAATGACCCGAATGATCGGTTCGCCTCCAGGAGGCCACTGTGTCGACTGCTCGGCCGCTCCGCGCTTCCAGGGGAGTTCTGCCGGGTCGTGCTGGATTTGCCACGATGCTCCTTTGTCGTAGGAAATCCAGACGCTGGCGAAGTTGTCGTCGCGGTAGGCCGCCATCACCGCTCCACCAGGCAGGACTTCGAGGTCGGGCTCTACGCCCAGAAAGCCAAACGACGACTTCCAGGTTCGGCCGTCATCGTGACTGCGAGCCAGACAAAGAAAGGGCATGCTCAGGGGACCATTCTCAACATTTTCTGGGATCAGCGTCCCGCGCGATTCACGGAAAACGCCCAGCCATTTACTGTCACCTAACACGGCCAGCGATGTTTCTCGAAAGTCAGCAAAAGGACCGTGTGGCAACCCTTCGTACCGTGTTCCAACGTGCGTGGCCCAAAAGACGGGCGCGCTCCAGGTTGCGCCACGATCATTGCTGCAAACATAGAACAGTGGGTGCTGTTTGCTCGCCCCGTGATAAGGACGCTGCATGGGAAAGACCAGACTGCCATCTTTCCGCTCGACAATCTTGTCGGCTTCGTGAACGGCAGGCATTCCCGTGATGTGAGCCATCGAACCGATCGCCTGCCAGGTTTTTCCCTCATCATCAGAGTACGTCAGGATGATATCCTTGCGACTACTGGTGCTGAGGGGGAGGAAGAGCCTCCCTGATGAATGCTGAACCATCGTACCGGGAACTCCGGCGCCTGTTCCGGTATCCAACAACCCCCCGACTTCCTTCGGCATGGGGACATCCGCGATTTTCTTCCAGGGGCCGGCGATCTCGGCTGACCTGAGCGTACACACTCCAGTCGGTGCAAAGCCATAAGCGGTTTCTGCTTTTTTCGACCCCACATAACCGAGGCAAGTCCAGTCTCCACTGCGCAGCTTCAGCATCGTTTTGATGCGGATTCCAGCCGGCGCTGCGGGGATGTCCGGTACCTGGTACGCCTCAGCCATGCGCCATCCTGGCTCGGTGTTATGAACCTCACGGATGTGTTGTCTTGTCTCTGCCGCTGCCCCGCTGGCGCGGCGAATCACCTGGGCGCGAACTTCGGTGCGGGAGTTGTCTTTCGCATCCATCCAGTGGTAGACCGCCAGAACTCCGTCGTCCAGTTTCAGCAAATGTGTTCCGCCGCGATTCCCTTTGCCGTACCAGATGCACCACCACACCTGATCTTGATACAGCCAGTCTTCGCCTGCATTCGTACCGACGGTGAACATGATGCCCCGGTCCTTCCAGCCTCCGACCATGATCTCTTCATTGTCGAGTGTGACCGTCGAGCAGCCATGATTGAGCAGTTTCTGCTCGGGAATGCTCCAGGTGCGCCCGCCATCGGCGCTGATCGTGCGGCAGACGCGAGGGCGCGTGTAATCTCCCAGGCCACGGTAGTTGCCCTGCAGCAGGCCCAGCCAGCGACCGTCAGGCAGGATGGTGATATCGCCGGTACCGTAACCGATTTTCTGCGTTTCATTCGCCTTGGCGATCCAATGTGAAAATCGCCAGGACTGGCCATTGTCAGCGCTGCGCATGATTCCGACGCTGCTGAGGGAGGCATCCATCTCCTGCTCATTGGAAGGACCGTAAATGGGCAACCAGGCCGCTCCATCCGCCGCGAAAACCCGACCCGTGCCAGAGGTCGCCAACGGGCCGCCGTCGACTTTCGTGGTGGCGGCCGTCCAAGTCGCTCCATCATCGTCGCTGATCCACACGCTGATCGTGCTCACACGATGGAAACCGTTCCACAGATAATGATGAACGCCCACAGGGTTCTCGCGGACGTGAGCTACCGTGCCCGGAATCTCCTTCCACTCATTGGTCACGAGAACCAGTCGACCCGACGGCAGCGTGCCTGCTGCTCCCGCACCAACTCGGAATGTCTCTTTCGCCCGAACCAAGAGTTGTGCGGTATTCCAAGTCCGTCCCTGATCTGCACTGCGGGACACCAAGACGACGCTCTCGTTCTTCACGAAGCTCTCTGCGGCCACCAGCAGAGCTCCTGAAAGGGTTCGCATGGAAACCGGGTCAATCACATTGCGCTCACCGGCAATGACCACGGACGGCAGTCCTGTTACCCATTGCGATGGCAGGATACCGGCAGCTTCCTCGGAATGAACCGAACTCATGGACAGGACTACGGCTACGAAGATTATCGCGGCCGATGCACGCACTACTCTTTGATCCCTGGCATCCAAGTACCAATTTGATAACTCGGCCAGCTTGCCGTCATAGCTTCGTTTCTTCTGGCGGAACAACTGCATCGGCCTGCCCTTTCAATCGAATGACGTATCTCGAACCACTCAGCGATCGTCACCAATGCATTTACAGATGTGAGTCAGTTCGGACTGGCAGGTCGAGCTGCACCGACGGTGATCAAGGTCAAGGATGCTGGATAGACGGCCAATTCTCTGCGGTCCAAGGCATACGACTGGGCCTTGTCGCCGTAGGTAATAGACATCAGGTGTATTGGGAGGCCACCCCAATGGTATTCTCTGAAGGACCGACAGGGCACATCATTTGCGGTCTACGAGTTCGTAGTTTCTACTCGCGATGTAGTTGGTGCATGGGCCCAGCTGAGGCCTTGAAGAGTGAGTTCGCCGCTGACTTCGAGCAAGATCACGACTCGACGTAGCGAGAAGGTAGTCCTGCATCGGACTCGCCATGTTCGTTCGACATCAGTGTTGCCCTCCCCTTGTCAGGACAAGGTCGGCCACCACACAGAAATGATTTCGGAGCTCAATACACAGCCCGGTCTTTCCCCTGTGAACGCTTCGCCCTGCCAGTTGCCTGTCACGA
>CAMAVF010000305.1 GCA_945861445.1 Planctomicrobium piriforme
GAGCCGCCAATTTCGAAAAATCGCAGGCCCGACCCATCAGCTCTGATCACCTTTTCAGCGCCATCAACGACAAGAACTCAAACGCCAAATTGGCCGCCAGAATCGCCGTGATGCCCTGCGCATCAAATGGCGGACTGACCTCAACGAGATCGCAGCCCACCAGATTCAACCCACGCAGGCCGCGCACCATCTGCAGGACCTCACGGCTGGAAAAGCCGCCGACTTCCGGTGTTCCCGTGCCTGGTGCGAACGCAGGGTCGATGGCGTCGATGTCGAATGTCAAATACATCGGACGATTTCCAACACGCTGTTGAACTTCCGCGATAACCCCGTCGGTTCCCAGCGACAAGGCTTCTTCGAGCGTGATCATCCGCGCTCCCAGTTCGCGGGAATCGTCGTAGTCGTGCGCAGCGGGAGTCGGGCCTCGAATTCCAATCTGCAGGTAGGCTTCCAGATCAATCAGGCCCTCTTCGATCGCCCGGCGAAACGGCGTTCCGTGGCTGATCTTGCGGCCGGGGAATTCTTCATCCCATGTATCCGGATGAGCATCAAAATGGACCACTGCCAGTGGACCGTACCGGCGATGATGGGCTCTCAGCAGCGGTAAAGCGATCGAGTGATCGCCTCCCAGCGCGATCACGCGGCAGCCGGCACCCAACAACCCGCCAACCTCACGCTCGATGGCTGCGTGTGTACCCAGTACATCGACTGGAATGACATCGACGTCGCCATAGTCGATCACCTTCAACTTGTCGAACGGCGCGATCTGCAGGGCGTTGTTGTAGCCCCACAACAACAGCGACTGCTCGCGGATGGCACGGGGGCCAAAACGAGTTCCGCTCCGGTAGGAAGTCGCCCCGTCATACGGAACTCCGACCACCACCACGTCGACACCCGTCACATCGCGCGTATGCGGTTGACGTCCAAATGTGGCGATCCCCGCGAATGGCGGTGTGACGTATTCTGAGCTGGAATCTGTCACAGGTCTTACTCCATATAGGTCGAGCGAGTCACATCGGCCTCATACTGTTTGCCCAATTGTTCGGCGCGGCCCGCATCCAGCTCGCCGGCAGCAACCCGAGCCGCCAGCATCTTGCGAAAATTCTCCCATGCCTGCGGAGCGTCGTATTTCGCAAAACTCAGCATGTCGGCGATGCGACTCCCCGGCACGATCTTCTTGATATGGAAACGCCCCGCCGTATCGACCACGACCTGAGCCTCATTGGGAATGCCGAACAGGTTGTGAAAACAGCCCATGACCTCCTGATAGGCACCGGTCAAAAAGATCCCCAGGTAATAGGGTTGATCCTTAAAATTGTGCAGTTCGAGTACCTGCTTCACATCCTTGAGATCGACAAAGTGATCGACAATCCCGTCCGAATCACACGTCAGATCGACCAGCGTCGCGTAGTCTTCCGGAGCCTCGTTCAGCCTGTGGATCGGCATGATCGGAAACAACTGATTGATGGCCCACGAATCAGGAGCCGATCGAAACAGCGAGAAATTACACAGGTATTTCGACGCCAGAATCCGCTTCAATTCGTCGAATTCATGTTCGTCAATTCCGGCGCGCTGCGCAAATCCTGACACCCTCTTACAAATATCCCAGAACAGGACCTCGCCCTTGGCCCGATCTTCCAGGCTGATCAATCCCAGGTTGAACTGCGTGTGCAATTCGTCTTTCTCGTCAAGGGCGTCGTGGTAGACCTCGCGATAGTTTTTGCTCGTCACACCATCCAGCAGCGACTTGAGCTCAAAGATCACTTGCGCGTCATCATCGTCGATGGTCGCCGTGGGAATGTCATCCGCGAAGGTTTCTATTTCATCACGCACCGAAGTCACCAGCAGCGTGTGATAGGCGGTCATCACGCGACCGCTTTCTGTCACCAGATGCGGATGAGGAACCTTTTCGTCGTCGCAGACCGTCTTGATCGTGTAGACCACGTTGTTCGCGAACTCTTCGACTGAATAATTGATCGACCCTTCAAATGTGGTCTTCGAGCCGTCGTAATCCACGCCCAACCCGCCGCCGATATCAAGGTATTCCACATTCACCTTCATCTGCCGGATCTTGGCATAGACGCGGGCCGATTCCTTCATCGCGTTCTTGACCCGCTTGATGTCGGTGATCTGCGAACCAATGTGAAAGTGCATCAGCTTCAGCGCATCGATCATCCCCGCTTCGCGCAATAGCCGCACGCATTCCAGGATTTCGGAAGTCGTCAGCCCGAACTTCGCCGACTCGCCGCCGGACGAAGCCCACTTGCCGGACCCCTTCGAATACAGCTTGGCCCGCAACCCAATCCAGGGTGTGACTCCAGCCTGCTTCGCACAGCGCATGATCATCTTCAGCTCGTTGAGCTTCTCGACAACCAGGATCACGCGCTTGCCGGCCTGGACTCCCAACAGTGCGAGATTCACGAACGATTCGTCCTTGAACCCGTTGCAAATCAACAGCGATTCCGGAGTCTGTTCGAGCGACAAGGCGGCATACAGTTCCGGCTTGGAACCGGCTTCGATTCCCACGCTCTGGCGCACTCCTTCGCGCAGAAATTCTTCGACGACCTCGCGACGCGGATTGACCTTCATCGGGAAGACGGGAAAGTGCCCGGCAGTGTATTCGGAATCCCGGGCCGCCGCTTCATAGGCGAGGCATAAGCGATGCAATTGCGTCCCCAAAATCTGAGGAAATCGCAACAGAATCGGGAGGGACACTTTGCGCTTCTCAATCAGTTCCCCGACCAACTCGTAGACATCAGCCCCGGGACCGGCTCCCTTGCTGGGATTGACCGTCAGGTTGCCCTGATGATTAATTCCAAAATAACCGGCCGACCAGTTCTCGATGCCATACGTCTGGCCGACTTCCTCGATATCTTTTCGCATCAAACGCAATCCTCAAGACACACGACTACCAGGAACTCCCCGCACATTATATGGAGGGGGAGGAGGGGAGGGCAGTCAGTGAGCGATACCGAATCAAGTTGAGGTTCTTGCGCTGGTCGAAGGAAGAGTGAGGCTCCCGCCGAACCGCCGACGTCCAGGCAACTGGTTCTCGCCGCGGTAGCGGCGGCACACGGTAGCCCACGGCGCCAGCCGTGGGAACCGAAACGTATTATTCCCCGGCCCCGGTAGGGGCGGCACAGGAGCCCCGCAGGCCCCTGACATCGCGATCTTCGGCGTCGAGAGGCGCGGTGTGTCGCCCCGGCCGGGGCTTGGGGAAATCGTTATGCCCCGCTCCCACGGCTGGCGCCGTGGGCTAACCTGTGTTACCGCTACCGCGGCCGGTGTGCGCCCCAAGTGGCCAGCTCGCGCTCTTGCGCGTCGAGCTTGTATCTGCGGTCACTGCGTGCCCGGTTCCTGCTACTTGCTGCCGCCACTATTCATCACCTGCGATGCGGCCAGCCCCAGGATCGATCCGGCCAGCAGATTGCGTTCGATGAAGGCGCCCACCGCTTCCACGCAGGTATAGCGTAGCACCAGATGGTCGCCCGGCTGGATCAACAGATTTTCATTGGGATCTCGCAGGGCTTGATTCAGATCGACTTTGATGTTCATCCGCTGACCACCAGGCAATCGCCGAATGACCACCAAGTCACTCGCACTGACCGTGATGTCCTGATTACTGGCCGCGATCCCGCCAACACGGTTGCCGATGCCCGCACCACCGCCAGTCGCCTGGCGCCCCTGGGCGATGGAAATCGCATCCAGCACGTTGATGTCATAGGTCTGAGGCAATACATATTGGCCGCCCCCCAGCAAGCCGTCCGTGTAGAAAATCTCGGTCTCCCGCGACTCGATGAACAGGATGTCGCCGTCGTGGAGGATGATGTCGGCCTCACTGAAATTCGTTTCCTCGCCCGGATACAAGCGGATCGGAATTCGCAACACGCGTGCTCCCGCGCCAAGGTACGGTTGCAGTTCCGGCGGCACCGCGAAGCCATTCGGCATCCCGGGAACCTGAGCCACCGGGGGCCCTCCCATAGCGAGCGGTGGCGAGTACACGGCGGCGGGTGGCGGCGCGAAAACCGGGGGTGGCGGTGCGTAGCCCGGTTCCCTGGGAGTTATGGGGGCTTGCGCGAAACCGATGGGCTGTGTTTCCCCTTCCAGTTGGACCAATCCCTCCTCTGCCGGTTGGGGTGCGCTGTGCCCCCACGCCGGAGCCATGCCCGTGCCGGCGGCCGGATTGGCCGAACCGTAGCGACCACCGTAGGCATTCGCACCGCTCGTAAGCTGAATCAATGACTTCGATTTCTGCTTGGACTTCGTTTTTTGGGCGATCGGCGTCCCATTGGTATAGGGACGAGGAGCCGCTTGGGCGCGACGCAGGACATAGACCGCATTCTGAGCATCCAATCCCGGCAAACCACCCGACAGGGTCAAGGCCCGCAGCACGTCGTTCTCACCGACCGGCAAGACGACGACCTGACCCGTTCCCCGTTTCGACTGACCTAACTGAATCGAGCCCCCCGAGGATTGGGCGACGAACGGAGAATTGGTCGTTTCCTGGCGGAGCACCGTCACCTTGTAAGAACGGGCCTTTTGCAGGCTGACCAGGATCCGTTCCTTGCCCGGATCCAGGATCTGCTTGTCGACCGTGTAGGTCTGCCGGACGGCATCTTCGATTTGGGCGATCGTCATCCCCCGGACGCTGATCGGCCGGATCAAGGGGAGCGAAATCGTACCGTCTTCCCGTACCGGAATGGGATAGCCCAGTGACGGACGATTCTCGAGGTTCTGCGGCATGTACACCGGAGGCACGTCTTCAATCCGCCCCAGAATCCCTTCGATGTAGATGGCCAGGACGTCTCCGCTGTCGACGAAGTGCGCCGCAGGTGGTGTCTGCCCCAGACGCAGCAGGTCGATGGTCTCCATGTTCTCGCGGCTGATCCCGCGCTCTTCCCACGGCAGCGCCTGCACGGGAATGCCATGCAGGGGCTTGAAGGCGGAACATCCCGCCAGCGAGACCCACACGCAGAGGCAACTCAGCAACAACACCTGCCGCTGCACAAAACTGAGCCTCGTCGTATCGGAGAGGTGTAGTTCGTCCCCGCAGCATTCACCGCATCCCGGCACGGTCACCCCTTGAGCCATCTGCCGTTGATCCTGCGCAGGCGTGTCCGACAGCCGAACGGGGAGTGCCACCGGCACACCAGTCTCGCTGGGCCTGACAAGTCGCAAGCGTTGGGTCACATCCATGTTTGTCCCGCCAACTCGTGTTCAAGTATTCCGACTGTTCCGAACAGTCCGTAAATACCTAAAATCGGTTTTGCCCCGATTATCCGCTCTATGTATCGGGCAACGGGAATTCCCAAACTTACGGTTTTTCGTGCTTTATGCGTTATGACGGACACGCGGATAATTCCGCTTGGGCAATCTGCGGGGAATTGCCAGAACAGGCAAGACATTACGGTCCAAAACGACATTTGCCGGGACCTACAGTGGCCGGAAGGTTTCGCCAATCGGCAAAGTCAACCACTACCGGCTGAGAACCCATAGTGCGACGTTAAAGTAAAGCACGATTCCGAAGACATCCAGCAGCGAGGCGATCAACGGGGTCGACATCAACGCTGGGTCCATTCCGAACGATTTCAGGCTGATCGGCAAGACGGCCCCGATCATCGTTCCGGCGACCACCACCAGCGGGATCGTCGTCACGACCACCAGCGACTGGTAGGCTGAGATTAATCCCTGGCTCAGCACAAACCCGCACAACGACATCGAAAACCCGAGAATCAACCCCACGGCCAGTTCACGCTTGATCAGATGCGGAACAGACTCCTTGGTCAACTCGCCCAAGGCCATCGTGCGAATGACGAGCGTGGCGGTCTGCGACGCCGCATTGCCACCGGTCGCAATGACGAGCGGTACAAACAGCGCGAGCCACTCGTAGACCTTCGACAACTTCTGGTACGACTGCAGCACGTGCGCCGACAGAAATCCGGCGGCAAACAGGAACAGAAGCCAGCCACCTCGCTTCCAGGCGATCGTCAACAGCGGTGTGGTCAGATAACTTTCGTCCAGCGGCTGCACGGCGGCCTGGCGCTGAACATCTTCCGTCGCTTCTTCCTGCAACACGTCCAGCACGTCGTCATGCGTGATGATCCCGACCAGTTGATCCTGCTGATCCACAACCGGTACGGCCAGAAAGTCGTACCGCGCCATGAGTTGCGCGACTTTTTCCTGATCCTCGGTGACGCGTACCGAGATCACGTCGCGGTCCATGAGCGTGTCGACGATGGCCGACGTCTTCGCCAGGATCAACCGCCGCAACGTGATCAATCCCCGCAACCGCCGATCGGCGTCGACGATGTAGACGTAGTAAATCGTCTCGCTGTTCGGAGCCTGCAAACGGAGCTGATTGATCGCCTCACCGACCGTAATGCCCCCCGGGAGGGACGCATATTCGGTCGTCATGATCGAGCCGGCACTGTGCTCGGGATAGGACAACAGTCGGCGAATATCGATGCGTTGAGACTGAGCCAGCAGTTGCAGGACTTTCTCAACTTCCCCGTGGTCCATCTGTTCGAGCAGATCCACGCAATTGTCCGGCGACATCTCCTGGATCAGCGGCAGCAGTTGGACGCGATCCATGCCACGGACCAGATCCAACTGACGATTTGGCGGGAGAAATTCGACAATCTCCACACGCCGGTGCAGGCCGCAGTATTCCAGAACCTGACAGATCTGATCGTTGGTCAGACTTTCGAGCACCTGGGCGATGACCGCAGGGTGCAAAGCCTCACAGAATTCGCGCAATCCGGCCGTGTCCTGCGTGTGCAGCATCTCCTGCAACTCGGGAAGAAGCAACTGGCCGTACATCAAATGACCTTCGCGACGAAAAGCAAAAATCCTCCGGCGGTAAGATACCGCCGGAGGACTGAAAGTTCATGCAACCGTCGAGGACGCCCAACTTAGCGCTTCGAGAACTGGAAGCTGCGGCGGGCCTTCTTGAAACCGTACTTCTTGCGTTCCACCTTACGGCCATCACGAGTCAGGAAGCCGTGCTCGCTGAACATGTGGTGCAGCGATGGGTTCAACACTTCCAAGGCACGGGAAATACCGAGCAACATCGCACCAGCCTGGCCGGTGATGCCGCCCCCTTCGACGCGGACCCAGATGTCATATTTGCCAACCACATCGGCAGCCTTCAGCGGAGCCATCACCGTTTCACGGTGCTTCTCAACGCAGCAGAAGTCTTCCAGCGTCCGGCCATTAATCGAAAACTGGCCAGTGCCCGGCTTGACGCGGACGCGAGCCACCGACGTCTTCCGACGACCGGTTCCCATCGCGACGCCAAACTTGTCGAGCTTGCCACGCAACACCGGTTCGAAAACCGGTTCGGCAGCCGCAGCTTCGGTCGGGGCACCTGAAAACAGATTCTCGGTGCTGCCCGCTTCCAAGGTTTCCGTAGCGGGAGCGGGGGCAGGGGCCGGCGTCTCGACAGCGTTTACAACTTCTTCTTCCGACATACTCGCAATCCTAACTGAATTCTTGGAGAGTCCGACCAGTCCTGAAACATCCGGCGTCGAACTTTACAGGTCGGTGAACGTCAATTCCTGCGGCTGCTGAGCCTGGTGCGGGTGCTGGGCACCGACATACAGCTTCAACTTGCCGAGCATCACGGCTTGCAGCTTGTTCTTCGGCAACATGCGGCGAATGGCCTCGGACAGGAAGTACGTCGGCTTGCGCTGCACAATCGTGGCACCCTTGACCACCTTACGGCCGCTGGGGTAACCGGTGTAGTGCTGGTATTCCTTGATCGCCATCTTCTTGGTGAAGCTGGTATGCGTATCGTGGGCCATCAACTTGCCCGAAAACCGCACCTTGTCGGCATTGATTACGACGACAAAGTCGCCGCAAGCAACATGCGGGGTGTAGGTTGGTCGATGCTTACCCATCAGGATATTGGCGATCTTGACCGCCAGGCGACCGACGATTTGATCGGTCGCGTCGACGACATACCAAACGGGCTTCACATCGGCCGGCTTGGCGCAGTACGACTTGACGTTGGCGAAGACTTCCTTCCCGATGCTTTTCGCTTTCGGGGCAGAACCTTCGGTTTTGGTGATTGTCTCAGTGCTCACAGCAACTACCTGCTCTCAATCTGTTGTCTCAATGAATGGAACTCATTCAATGAGTGACTGTTATGTCAGACGACCTCATTCCGTAAGGCACCGACACAAAGCCAATAGATCATCGCGGCCGCGTAATAGGGCCGGGGAAGTCAAAGAAAATAACGGTTCAATCGGATGAATTCAACTCTACATCGAGAAAATCTTGCAGCGCGGGGGCAGAAACCGCTCGCGCCACGCAACTTACCGACTGAGGCTGTAGGCCACTTCACGGAATCGCATTTTGAATTCCGCCAGGGTCACGCTCTTCAGATCGACTCCTCGAGCGAGGTACATGTCGATCAGACATTCCACGATTTCAGCGGGGCGAGGTTTACGAGAAGTCGTCATGGCAAGGACCAAGCTCTGCAAAGTAGTGAAATTCGCCTCCCCCGCGGTGGTAGATTGCGGGGAACTGGCAACTTGAGGTGGGAGCAATTCAGCGGGGCGTCAATTCGGCAGGGGTTTGGAAGATAACCTCCCAGCTCACATAAACACCAGACCAATTCTTTCGGACGCGGTGTTTGCCTCCCTGAGAGCCCGCCCCCGTAGCGGCTGCAACGATTCTACGGTGATCGCACTCGCCCCAGGCACTCCCGTTTGCTATTTGCAACGTCAACCCTTGGTGGGATTTACACAGAGTACACCGATCGCGCGCCAGCACATCAGTCGCTTGCACCGCCATTGTAGAGTTGGCCCGAAAGGGAACCGAGTTACTCCGTTCCGAATAAGAACTTATACTTCACGCGGTGAGGAATGAGGCCGGGTTGAAGTGTTGGAAGTTGTGGGTCATGAGGGTGGCGAGTTGGGGGCGGTGTTTTGTGGGGATGTTGTCGAGGCAGCCATCGATGGCGTGGCGGAATTCGGTGAAGTTGTCGTAG
>CAMAVF010000306.1 GCA_945861445.1 Planctomicrobium piriforme
GCAGCCGATCTTCCTCAGAAAACGTCAGTCGAGTCATCCTTGACCCCTCACTCATCCTGCCCATTCCCCATCAGACACCAACACCCATCATCCCAAAAAACCAACGCCTCGCCAAGACCTCATTCCTTGCCGCGCGAAGTATATCTCCAGCCTCGAAGACACCCTGCAATCCGCCGGCCGCACCACCGGCCGCACCACCCGAGATGGCCCCGGCGAGGGACGAGGAAATCATATCGCGACCGTTGGCAAACAAGACTGTCAGATTGACGCCCATCCGCCGGAGCTGCGATCGATTCAATTCCACAATTCGGACCCGCAGGTTGATCTGAAAATCACCTGGGATCGTCATCATGTTGATGATCCAGTTCGAGGTGTTGTCGAAGGCATTCATTCGCCCATTCATCACACCGCCACCGATCCCAGCGCCCCCCAGTCCGCCACCCCCCCATCCTACTCCCGTTCCGCCATATCCGTTGTTGCCACCGCCACCCAGTCCCAATGCATATTGCGGGCCGGCCAGGGCACCCAGTTGGTTGATAACTTCGCCACGAATGATTTGCAGAATCCACGCGGCCTCTTCACTGTCCCGAGCCTGACCCTTGACGATGATCTTGGTCGACATCGGGATCAGGTAGACCTTGCTGTTGGGAAACAGAATCGCCAGTTTCTTTTCCAACCGGCCATAGTCGATGCGGGCCGACTCTTCCAAACCCGGGTCGCGGGTCACGGTGACAAGGTAGATCAGTGGGTCCGTATTGTCTTCATCTTCGAACCAGACCAGAATCGTGGTCGTACCGATGGACGTTCCGATCACTCCCAGTTCGGTGGGGCTATACAAAACGTAGTCGGCGACCGACGGGTCGGTCACATGCACGCGGGCCACCCGGCCTTTGAAGACGATCACTTGACTGCGCCGGTGGACGACTTCCAGTTCGGCGTTGATCTTGGGCATGATGCGAACGCGCGGCGGAAGTTCCACGGCATCGTCCGGCAAATCTTCAGCGTCGTCCAGATTGGGGGGCAACTGCTGAGCCATCCGCTGAGGTGGTTGTTGAGCCGCCAACGGCAGCACACCCGCAATCAGGCAGCCGTACAGGACGCCACAGACCATCCCTGTCCGTAACGCCACACGCCACCATGATGGACAAGCAGTTGGTGTATGAGATCGTGTCAACATCCGATGTTGCTCCTGTTCTGACCTTCACGGAATTCGGTTGCAGACGGACTGCATCCGCGACGGTCCCGTCGACGTGTCAACGAGAGATTCTGGTCGTCGTGTTGGTTACCGACAGCACCGCGATCAATCGTGGATAACACATTGCCAGACGATTCAATCCTTGAAACGACCGGCTGACTCAACTGACAATTTCCTATTCGAATCTCATCGCAGGGCATGCGGTCAGCACTGTAATTTCCTGCGTCCCCGAAACGCCGGTGGTGACTCTAATTCAGCAGCCGCCACCTTCCATCGCGTTCGCAGGTGAAATTACCCAGCGTTTGAGCACCGTTGGCCCATATTCACGATGCTGATATCGGACGCCCGCCAGATTCCCAATGAATCGTTTCCAACTCTTGTGACGTTCGCGCGGGCTGTATGGGCTATAGCGACTGTAATCGTTATTTGCGTCACGACAATTAAGACAATATCCGCATCCGAATAGACTGTTCGTCTAAAAGGCGACTGCGTACCGTAAGCGAATTCTTAACAGCGAGTTACGCTGATGCGGCGACGATTTGCAAGGACCGTAGAAATGCACGCAATAACCAACACTGATGGTAAACTTTGCGGCCTGTAGCGAATTTAGCGGTTGCAACGCGCCTTGGAGCTGATTTTCACGGTTGTCGGAATTAACATCCCATTGAAAACCCCGTGGGGGGAAATAAAGGCCGCAATCCCGTGACCGATGGGCCGGTGACGAAGTCACCGCGAATACAAGCTCGACCTGGATTGATCGCTCTTTACCCAGCTTAAACCTACCACAACGTGTAGCCGCCATCGATCACCAGCGTAGCACCGGTCATATAGCGGCTGGCGTCGCTGGCCAGGTAGACGGCCAACGGGCCCAGGTCTTCCGGTTGACCGAAATCGCCCATCGGAATCTGCGTCTTAAAGGCCTCAATGATGGAGGGATTTTGCTCGGCCCAGCGGACATTGGGAGCCGTCATGAATCCCCCGGGGCAAATGGCGTTGGCCGTCACGCGCTGCGGAGCCCAGTCGACCGCGACCGTTCGCGTAAATTGAATCACCGCCGCCTTGCTCGTCTCGTAACTCCGTCCGCCGATGCCGCGATTCGCGACCATTCCCGAGATCGAGGCGATGTTGATCACCCGGCCCCCCTGGCCCCGTGCCACCATCGCGCCACCGATCAGCTTCGTACACAGGAACGTGCTCGTCAGATTCAGGTCGATGATCTGTTGCCATTGTTCCAGCGGCAGATCGGCAGTCGGAACATCAATTCTCCGCCCTCCGACATTATTAATCAGGATGTCAAGCGGACCGTGTTGCTGCAACGCCATCTGACAGGCACGCTCGGCTTCTGCCGGGACGCCCACATCGGCCTGGATCAGATCGACATGGCGCCCCCGTTCGCGGATTTCCTTGCCGGTCGCTTCCAGACTGTCCGTCTCACGCCCGACCAGGACGACATCCGCGCCCGCATCGGCAATCGCCAGGGCCATCTCGCGACCCAATCCGCGACTGCCACCAGTAATGAAGAGCCGCTTGCCATCGAGCCGAAAACGGTCCAGAACGCTCATGTCGGATTCCTTCAAGAATGTCTGTCGGGTAGTCGCGTTCGGCCAGCTTAAAGCAGTCCCCAGCGAAAGGCAAAGGTGGCGACTGGTGAACTCAGGTGACATCACCCGGCCACAGTGTGATTGGCCAGGGCGAATGGGGCTGCAACTGCCGGGCGGCTGCCACGGTTGGCACCAGGATAAGCAGGTCATCACGCGTCAGGTCAGACAGGTCCAGATCGCCCAGATGCCGCCATTCCCGTTCCACCGACCAATCGTGATGCGGAACGTCGGGGCCAGCCTCATCCTGATCGCCGCTCAACTGAAAGTAGGGTCGCTCAGGTTCCGCCAAACCTGCCCACGTGTTTTCGCTACCATAAATGGCCGGTCGCACGCCACGCCGTTCCAAGACATCACGCCGGATGCTGATCGCAAACGGTTCGAAGTCCCACCGCGCGCGATGCGTGCGGAAACACCGCAGTCCAGGCAATTCTCGCACACGGGCCGCCGTAAAACTGACACAGGGGTAGCCACCGCGAATCATGCGGGCAGAACCAATCAGACGCCGCTGCTTCACAATTCGCAGCAAGGTGTGCAGGGCCGAATGATTTGCGGTCGGACTGCCATCCAGCACACTATCTAAATACTCATCCTGTGTCTGCTGTGGCCACGGCCCGGGACAAGCCCGCGTGGTGTGCGTCAAATAGGGAACAAGCTCGTCGCGGGGCAGGGCGGCCAATTGCAGAATGGAATTCGTGGCGACCCGGTCGCATAGGACCGCTGGGTCGCATTCCTCGACCCGCTCACTAAATGGCCGAATCAGCTTCAATTCAGGCGCCCACAGCGTCGCCCCCAATTCCAGCAGCTCCTGCCGAACGCCGGGCGGCTGCAAATTAGGCAGGTCAATCAAGAGGACCCGACATGGACCGCCTTGAAGTCGTTCCCACAACAGTTGATGAATCGTGCCCCCGGGACGAACCCCCAGCACCAGAACCTCAGCAACCTGTTGGATCAATTCGCGATCGCGGACTGGCGCTTCACTACCAGGGACCAGTTCCGTCACAACGCCAAGCCGCTGCGCTCCACGGAGTACGAAGTCAGATCCGGCAGTCCCCGGGCTGATTAACAGGATCTGCTGTCGATCGCGAATGCGCCGCAAGCCAGCTCGCAGTCCACACAGCCAATGGGCCTCCGGCGTAACCAATCGCGGCATCCGCGACATGACGATCGCCACTCGTGAGGTGTCGCTCATAACTGGAGGGCTACAACATCAAATCCGGACAGATGCGTTTCAATTCACCGCGCAGATAGGTCTCAATATCGCGCGCCACATCAAAATTGGCCAGCACGTGCTGCGCGATTTCTTCAGCCTGGGCCACGTTGATGTGACGGATGACTTCCTTGATCTCCGGAACGCTGCTCGGGTTCACGCTCAGCCGTCGCAATCCCATCCCTACCAGCAGCGGGGTATAAATCGGTGAAGAACTCATCTGACCGCACACGGTGACCGACACGTTATGCTTGCGTCCGGCCTCGACCACCAGCTGAATCAGCCGCAATACCGCGGGATCAACGGGACTATAGAGTCCCGCGACCGTTTGATTCGAACGGTCCACGGCGAGTGTGTACTGGATCAGATCGTTGGTGCCGATCGAGAAGAAATCGACTTCCCTGGCAAACTCGGCTGCGAGGATGGCCGCGGACGGGACTTCAACCATCATGCCGATGGGAATGTTCCGTTTGAACGGGATTTCCTCCTCGTACAGCTCGTCCATGACTTCATTCAGCAGATACTTCGCCTGCCGCAATTCGTGCAGGGTCGTGACCAGCGGGAACATGATCCACAGATCACCGTACACGCCAGCTCGCAGCAGTGCCCGCAACTGGATCTTGAACAGCGGCCGGTTCTGCAAACACAGGCGCAGACTTCTTAACCCCAGAAAGGGATTCGCCATTTCACCGGCATACGGCTGGATCGAGCGGGGCAGCTTGTCGGCTCCCAGATCGAGCGTCCGGATGACAACAGGTTCGTTCTGATACGGCTCCAGAACCTGCCGATAAGCGTGATAGTGATCTTCCTCGCTGGGGATCTTGTCCTGGCCCAGGTACAGAAACTCGGTCCGGTACAGTCCCACACCCAGCGCACCATGATGCATGCACTGCTCGACCTCTTCGGGGAATTCGATATTTCCCATCAACCGCACGGCCACGCCGTCGGTGGTCTCAGAGGGCAGGTCGCGGATGGTTTCCAGATGCGTCGCGATGGTCCGCAGCTTCTCGACCGAATCGCGGTAGCGGATCAGGGTTTCTTCGTCGGGGTCGATGATCACTTCGCCGGCATTGCCGTCGATGATGATGTTTTCACCGCCGGCAACTTCCGACAGAAACTGCCCCAATCCCACCACCGCAGGAATTCCCAGCGCGGCTGCCAGGATCGCCGTGTGACTGGTACTGCCCCCGCCTTCGGTCGCGAAACCCAGGATTTTCGAACGATCCAGATGGGCCGTTTCGCTGGGGGTCAGATTGGATGCCAGCAAAATGACAGGCATCGTCAACTGGCTGAGTTCCTCGCGATTGGCACCGAGCAGATGCCGTAAGATCCGCTTCTCCAGGTCGTAGATATCGTCCGCCCGCTCGGCCAGATATTTGTCGCCCAGGTTCTCGAATTTCTGAGCAAAGCTCCGCAAAATCTTACTGGTGGCGTGTTCCGGCGAATACAGACGCTGAATGAGACCTTCGATTTCATTCTTCAGCTTGGGGTCACGCAGCAACTGCAAATGGGCCCCGAAGATCGCGCCGTATTCCTTGCCCAATTGTTGGGAGGCAAGAACCTCATTGTCGGCGATTTCCTGGGTGATCGCGTCATAAGCGTGGCGGAAACGCTCGAGTTCCGCGTCGACCACTTCTTCGACAACGAAGCGCGTGGGGATCCGAAAGTCTTCGGTTCCCAAGACAAACGCCGAACCAAACGCGACCCCCTTGGCAGCCGCAATCCCGCGCTGGACACGCATGAAGACCTTCAACGATTACGAGTACACGCTCTGATAAATTGAGGGCTCTCCCACACCGCAAACAGCGACTGCGGGATTTACCTCCCCGGCAATCGCGGCATTATACCAGATAACTCACCCGCCAGCGCGTCTGGCCTTTCGTTCCTTTGGGCTACGCCGTGAACGATTTTTTGCTTGGAAAACAGGTGACACGGACGCTAGCAGCGTCCGCCACGTGGCCGACGCTGCTAGCGTCGGCGTCTTGGTCCCTCGGAATTCATGACTACCGTGACCCGAAGTAGAACAACACCATCGCCATCGTCACGTTTTCCAACCACAACGGGGCATGACTTTGCGAGCCCAGAACTTGCAGCAGCGAAGTCACCACCAGGGCGACCAGCACCGCGATCGCCTTGGTATCAGCCCACCAGCGAGATTGCGGCACGTTCTTGCCGCGATACCACCAGTTCAGAACTCCGCGAACGGTCGTACCGGCAAAATAGGCCATCAGTGTGATGAAAATCGCAAGTGTGGAAGGTTGATCCAACAAACCCTGGCGATACTGATAGACCCCGACACCGATGAATGACCCCAGAATGATCAGCCGAATTGTCCCGCGCGGCAAATACAGCGGCAGCGGCTCTTTCTGAATGACGTCGTCGGCTTCCAGTTTCCTGAGCATCTCAGGCGGCAACTGGATGAACCGACGAGACGTGAAATAGTGGGCGAGAGCCACCATCAAGGTCTCGGCCCAGACGGCTTCAATCGGCAAGCCTTTCACAATGTCAGCACACGTGACGCCGACCACAATCAGCGTCAGCAGGGCTCGTACACTGCCACTGGGCAGTCCGAGGGGATAGCGGAACGGGTTTTCGGTATCGTAGTCGGTCTTCGTGGACATGCGATCTGGTTCCTACGGGAATGACATCTCAGGAACCTGGCCCCGCCAGATTCCTCTGATTCGAACTCGTCTCTTGTGGATTCTCGTAGGAGGAAACGGATACCGCCAGCCCTTGGATCAATTGTGAGGAAATTTTCACGGCCCGCAGGATGGCTCATGTTGCTTCCAACTGGGGTTTACAGGAGGCATTCAATAGAGTCGGTACGTTCCAAGAGGCGCTGACCATCAGAGTCAATGCGGATCATCTGGCGGAGTAGTCTGAGCTGCCGAACGTGCATATTGTAGACCCAGGTTGCACAGGGACCCGGGCTACCCGCTAGTAGTTGGCAGAAGTCTTGAAGTAACATTTAACAAGACTATCGTGGGGCAAGACATCACGGTATGTACTTGCGGATACACAATCAGAGGTACGGTCAAAGTCACAGTGAAGCAGGGCTCGATTTCGTTTTCTGGATGCAAGATAAAGTGAAAGCCATGCTTAAACGAGCTCTCAATGGCATACTCCTGTTCTGCAAAGGGATACGGACTCCGTTTTGTCTGTTCGTACTCTTGATCGGACTTTACGTTCTGTCGATTGGCCCGGCGTTTTGGTTCTATGTCAACGGGCACGTTACGTTTGACCGCATTGAAGTCATCTATGACCCACTCTTTCGCGTAACGAAAATGTCTCCCACTGTAGAATACTGCCTTCTCCGATACATCAAGCTCTGGATTTCTGAATTACCCCTACTCAAAGTGGATTCTGGACCGCCACCGCTACGAAGTAGGAAGTGAACGTCTTTCGACTCGGGCAATCGACTGCAGGGATACGATCCAGATTTGCTAATAGCAAACCCATTGATTGGGCCAATCTTCCGGAGCGACGTGATGCTCAGCATTAGTAGAATTGCCATTGGCGTCTGCTCGGTTTTGATGTTGCAGGAGCCACAGGTCACCGTCTCGGTACGCACGGATGAAGATCGAATGAACGCGGCTGAGCTGCTGGAATCCGGTAAACTGGATCCTGAGACAGAACGTCGCACCATCACCAGTCTCGCCGACTTTCTGAATCCTTCAGATGGCCGGGACATCCTGTACGCATTCCAGAAATGCGCCAAACGCGGGCCCGGGTGTCTTGATGCTGTGGTGCCCCAAATTGTGAATTCCGTCAAGTTTACGAAAGACGAGACTTTCTTCTGCTTGCTGTGTGACACATTGCTGTGTTGCGAGAAAATCACGCCGCAGTCCAGGGATTTGCTCGCGGCCCAATTCGAACGTCGCCAGGACCTGATTTATGGGATCTATAAGCTGGCAGCCGTCTTGGCGAAATTTGGACAGGACGACAAGTTGGACTGGCTGAGTGCCAAGTTGAAACGTCCCTTTAGTTTGCCTGTCTGCTGTGCCGCCGAGGCACTAGGAAGTCTTGGCCCGCGAGCTAAGTCGACGATCCCTGCGCTGGAGCCATTGCTCGCGGCGCGCGCTCCCGATGTGCGGGTCGTTGCGGCGACTGCGCTCTGGAGGATTGGCTACAAAGACAAACGGGACGTCATCGAGAAAGTCTTACGGGAATCTCTGGCCGAAGACGATGAGGAGGTGACTTTTGTCCCAACCTACCATGGCAGTGTTCCTGCTGCGTCACATAGCGATATCGCAATTAACTGGTTGTGGAAAATCGGCGATCAATCCGCCGAGACTACTGATCTGCTCGCGTCGATGCTGCGAGATTCTTCCCGTGACAGGAAGCTGCACCTGATTTGGGTACTGGCCAAGATTGGAAAACCTACCGAGAGCGTACTAGCTGCCTTGCGAGAAGCCAGTGTAGATCAGATGAATGCACTGGTCGCTAAAGCAGCGCAGCGGGCTTTACAAACGCTGGGGCAAGACTGAAAGTGGGATATGATTTTTCCCCGGAGTGCCGATTTGTCTTTTCCCCAAAGGGGAACAAGGCTTGTTGGCCTTTCCGGGGGTATCGGCTGCAGCCTCGACCCCCGGCTAACTGCTGTGACCGCTGCAGAGTCAATTCATTTCGGGCCTCACGTCACCGGGCTCATCTGGGGCTGCGTTCGCCAGCAGACTCACGCCACGCGGGCTTGCCCCGGTGGTTCCCGCGCTTCTGCACTACTGCGGGTCGATTCGTAGTGCAAAAGCGCGGGAACCACCCCCGCAAGGTGTGTGGCGGAATGATCGCCTCGCAGTGGGGCGGGCCATTTTGGTGGGATTCACGCCACATTGTATGATCTATACTTCGCGCGGCAAGGAATGAGGTCTTGGCGAGGCGTTGGTTTTTTGGGATGATGGGTGTTGGTGTCTGATGGGGAATGGGCAGGATGAGTGAGGGGTCAAGGATGACTCGACTGACGTTTTCTGAGGAAGATCGGCTGC
>CAMAVF010000307.1 GCA_945861445.1 Planctomicrobium piriforme
GGCTCGTTCAACAACCGCGTCGACTTCAAGACGGGCAACACGATCTTCCGTGAACCAGTCTCGATCGCGGTCGGTGACTTCAACAATGATGGTGCGCTCGACTTGATCGTCGCGAACGCCGGATCTGATGACGTCAGCGTGCTGATCCACGTGGGAATCGTGTAAGTCAGGGTGATCAATCGCGGCGGGGAGTTGGTCTGAGGACCAACTCCCCGGCCTGCAGTGTCAATCGAGATCAATAGGATAGGGCTGGGATTTTGGCATTCAATGGAATGTCATCATCCCAGCCCTATCTTGTTTTATGGGACGGATGGGACTTATGGGACCAATCAAAACCTATCCGGTGTGTTTCGTCCCAGGCGACCGATTTGTTACCCATTTGAAGGATGTGTCATCACTTCTGGTCGGATCCAGCGATCGAAATCCTCTGCCGAAATGAAGCCGGACTTCACGGCGGCAGCCTTTAAGGTCAGATTCTCGCGATGGGCGGTCAAGGCGATTATTGCGGCTTTTTCGTAGCCAATATGCGGGTTCAAGGCGGTGACCAGCATCAACGACTCACTGAGATGCTGTTCGATTCGCGCCACATTCGGCTCGATTCTCCGGGCACAGTGTTGATCAAACGATTCACAACCCTCCGCCAGCAGCTCAATTGATTCCAGCACGTTGTGCAGCATCACCGGTTTGAAGACATTCAACTGAAAATTGCCCTGCGAACCGGCGAAGGCGACGGCGTGATCGTTGCCGAATACCTGCACGGCAATCATTGTCAGTGCTTCACATTGCGTGGGGTTGATCTTACCTGGCATGATCGATGAGCCCGGTTCATTCTCGGGGATCGTCAGTTCGCCGATGCCGGTTCGGGGACCTGACGCATACCAGCGGACGTCATTGGCGATTTTCATCAGCGCCCCGGCCAGTAGGCGCAGCACGCCGCTGACGTTCACAATGGCGTCATGCGCTGACAATGCCGCGAATTTATTGCCGGCTGTGATGAATGGCCATCCCGTTTCTCCGGCGATCATGCGGGCGGCCGTCTCGCCAAACTGGGGGTGAGCGTTCAATCCGGTGCCCACTGCTGTTCCACCAACGGCGAGTTCGCTGAGCCCCGACATTGCCTGTCTCAAATTTCCCTGGGCTTGATCTAGCTGCGCGACCCAACCGGAAAAGAGTTGCCCCACCGTTAGTGGAGTCGCATCCTGCAGGTGAGTCCTGCCCACCATGATGATCGATTCATACGCCTTGCCTTTCGCATCCAGAGTATTCCGCAGATTCTGCAGAGCGGGCAGCAGGGCCGTCTCAAGTTGCTGGACCGTGGCAATGTGCATCACGGTCGGAAAGGCGTCATTGGATGACTGACTGCGATTGACGTCGTCGTTGGGATGAATCGGAGAATTCGATCCGACCACTCCACCGGCCAGTTGAATCGCGCGATTGGCGAGAACCTCGTTCGCATTCATGTTCGTTTGCGTGCCGGAACCCGTCTGAAACACCGAGACCGGGAATTCTGAATCCCAATCACCGGCGATCAGTTCGTCGGCGGCCCGCACGATCAGTTGGATCCTATCCTGCGGCAGTTGCTGCAACTCGCCATTCGCCAGTGCGGCGCACTTCTTCAAGACACCGAATGCTCGAATGACCGGTCGCTGCCAGTGAAAGCGGGCTTTGCCGATCGCGAAATTCAGACGGCAACGCTCCGTTTGGGCTCCCCACAAGTGCGCGCTGGGAACCTCAACCGGTCCGAGCGAGTCGTGTTCGGTTCTCGTCTGTTGGTCGATGGGATCTGGAGGGGCCGTCATTGGATGAGTTCCTGAAGGCTAGTCCGTCCCTGCTCGCGAAAGGATCTCTAGCCCGGATGGTTCATGGGGCGATCTGCATCATGCACAACGATCGGCGCCACAAAGGATGTGGGACGATCTTGCCCAAAACACTGTGCAAATCAGCCGGAACGCGCTAGCGTCCGGTTTCTACGGGAATGGCCTAACCGTGGGCTAGCGCCCTGCGGCTGATGAATAATCCGGGTTAGCGCACGCAGTAGTCGATTACGCGAGAAATCTCGCTGCGCAAATCGGCGCGATGCACGACGCGGTCGATGAAGCCGTGCTTCTGCATGAACTCGCTGGTCTGAAAATCGGGGGGGAGTTCCTGCTTCACCGTGGCGGCGACGACGCGTGGGCCCGCGAAGCCGACCAGGGCATTGGGCTCGGCGAGAATGATGTCGCCCAGCGAGGCAAAACTGGCGGCGACACCACCCATAGTCGGGTTAGTCAGCACCGAGATAAATAGCCCGCCCGCTTCGTGTAATCGCGCGAGCGCTGCACTGACCTTGCCCATTTGCATCAGTGAGAGAATCCCCTCGTGCATGCGGGCTCCGCCACCCGAGCCACTGACAATCACGATGGGTAGATTGAGTTCCGTGGCCCGTTCGATCGAGCGTGTCAGCATTTCGCCGACGACCGAACCCATGCTGCCCATGATGAATGCCGAATCGGTCAGTGCAAAGACCAATGGGCGACCGCGCAGGTAACCGCGGCCGGCGATGCATGCCTCGCGGAGTCCCGTACGCTTTTGTTCGTCCTTCAGACGCTCAGAGTACGGCTTACGATCGACGAAACCCAGCGGATCGACGCTCCGCAGATCGGTGAACCATTCTTCGAAGCTGTCGGGGTCGAGCAGTTGCTCAATCCGCTTCTGGCCGGAGACGTAGAAGTGATGCTGGCATTCCGGGCAGACATTCTGCTGCTTCTCAACCTCTTTTTTATAGACGGTGGCCTTGCAGCCATCGCAGCGAATCCATAAGCCCTCGGGCACGCCACGCTTCTGGCGTTTGACAGCGGGGGCGGCCTCGGAAACAAGCGGTTCCGAACCTGCCGGAACGGGACTTTCGGTAGCGGGCAAATCTTCAGACATCGGCATAGTATCGGTAAGGGCCTCACAGCGCTGCCAGCAGGCCCACTTCGCAATACCTTCTCAATGCAGGTTTGCGATGGACCCTGTGTGCTGACCGGGCTGCCGTAACGATGAATTAGTACGGGAGTTGAGTAGTTTTACCGTTTCTCTGCCCGCTTGCCCAGATCAGCCAGAAATTGCTTCGGCCGTTCCGTTGCGAGGAGCCCCCAAATCGGCGAGTTGCAGCAATTCCCAACGGGTCCGCACGCGCTGCTCGCAACACATGCTGTTACCCAGCTCGATCTTACGTCCAGTCAGGAAGTAGGCGATCAACTCGGCCAATGGATCAGGTGCCACGACCGCGAAGGGAATCCCGCGTCTGAGAGGTTTTTCAAACGCGTGGCGAATGCGTTCCAACGCCTCTTCGACCGTCTCACCTTGTGGCGGACAGATCGTTTCGGGCGATTCCTGCCACTGGCGAAAGACTTTGGGGTGTTTGCGTCGCAGGTCCTCGACCTGGAGACCCTGCCACAGCCCCTGATCCAGATTCTCCAGATCATCCAGTTCTTTTACGGTCAGCCCGAGTGCTTCGCCCAGGGCGGCAGCCGTGCTACGAGCTGGCTCGCACCGCGAGGTGTAGATGACTTCCATTGGCGCGGCCTGCAGTTGGACGGCCAACTCTTGCAGTTGCGATTCACCGCGGGCATTCAGCGGCAGGCTGAGACGACCTTGCACTCGATTTTGCTCATCGAAGTCGGTGCAGCAGGGATGGATTAAAACGACGGTTGAGAGTGGTTGGGACATAGGCTTTCGGTTACTCCCGCGGCTGTTGGACCGCAGCAGTTCGGGCGAGATCGGCCAGTTGGCCGATCGCCGCTCCGTAGTCAGATTGATCGAAAATCGCACTGCCGGCGACAAAATAACTGGCTCCGGCAGCCGCCGCACTGGCGATAGTTTCCCGACCGATACCGCCGTCGACCGACAGCAGTGTTTCGGCAGGCAACCAGGCCCGCAATTGTTTCAGTTTTTCCAGGGCAATCGGCATGAACTTCTGCCCGCCAAAGCCCGGCTCGACACTCATCACAAGGACCAGATCACACAACTCCAGCACCGGTTTGATCCGTTCCAACGGAGTGCCCGGATTGAGGACGATTCCGGCCAGGCGATCGGCCTTCCGGATGTCGCGCAGCAGGGACTGCGGTTCCGGAACGGCCTCGATGTGGATCGTGATCGCGTCACAGCCGGCCGACAGGTAGTCATCCAGGTAACGCGCGGGATCCGAGATCATCAAATGGGCATCAAACGGCAATTCCGTGAGCTTGCGTAAGCTCTCGATGACCATGGGACCATACGACAAATTGGGAACGAAGTGGGCGTCCATGACATCCAGATGGAGGACACGGGCCCCGGCACGTTCCAGCAATTGCACCTCGCGATGCAGATTGCCGTAGTCCACTTTCAGCACGGAAGGAGCGATCACCGGTGCGTCATGCACAAGGTTTCGCAAAATGGCCGTACGGCTCATAAGTTCCAAGGTTCAGGGCCACCGGTCAAGATCCCCACTTCTCATGAAGTTGAGACCCGAACTGTGCGGCACTCAGGCAGCACAATCGCGAATGACCAGCTAATAGAATTATTGTGCACAATCTACCAGAGAGTGTCCAGAGTGGATCGGAATTCATGCACCAGAATCGATATGAATTCCACTCCAAAACGTGGAGTCCCAGCCTGCCGACATCCTACACAAGTTAAACCCGGAACAGACCTTCCGACGAGACATGCATGGTATGTGTAGCCGCATTCGCCAGAATGCGGGCGACGGTGGACACGCTCCCGGATTCTGGCGAATGCGGCTACCCACGTTAGGGAATAATCATCCCCGCATACCCCACCACGCGATCGAGCTGACCGCTGGCGGTGCTGCTGTTGTCGTAATGGACGAGTTCAGGGTGGGGGACCACTCCCGAGAACTCCAACGCTCGCAAGATCGTGATCGCCGGAATCACACCGCACATCGAAATGTTGTGTTGCTGAGTCACATCGAACAAGTGCCCGGCCTGACCGGTGCGCATTGCATCAATCGCGAGGAAATCGAGCCGCCGGTTCTCGGCCTCGGCGGCGAAATGGTTCATGTCGCTGGAGATCACCAGCAGGATCGGCTCCGGGCTCTCACGGCACACAATCGACAAGGCCTGGGCGAACGGCTCGGTCTGGCTGTAGGCACTCGCCCCCAGGACGATGGGTAAGACGCGGACGTCGGGATTACGAGCGTGCAGGAACGGCAGGATGACTTCGATCCCATGTTCCTGAGCATGCGCTGCCGCTTCGACTGTCAGGGCTGGGACCAACTCGACCAATCTGTCACGCAACTCCTTGGCGACCGGAATCCGGGCACCGGGAATTTCCCAGGCATCGGCATTGGAAACCGACCATTTCGCACCGGCGGCCGTGTGTTTGGGGCTGACGATGATGACCATTCGCGGAACCGTGATTCGAGCCAGCGTCCGTCCCATGACATCGCCGCAGTAGACCCAGCCGGCGTGTGGCAGCATGACGGCTCGCACCGTGGCTGCGGGGGGCGAATCGACGTGCAGGAACTTGTTGATCTGGGCCTGCATCTCTTCGACCTTGGCCGGATAGAACTGCCCGGCCTTCGCCGCCGGACGGATGATGGGGGCTGCGGTCGTGGGCGGCGAGTGAAACAGCCGCGCCTCGAACGTCATCAACTGCGTTTCATCGGCCTTCCAGGCATCGTTGGGCAAGCTGGCCTTACGACAGACTCCCTGTAGAAAGGTCAGCGTGTCCCAGCGATTTTCGGTTGCCACCTGCGGCAGCAGTAGTCCCCGACCCTTGGGATTGGCAATCACCAGTCCGTGACGTCCCACTTGAATGGCCGCCACCCGCGCTTCCCCTTTGGCCTGGACGGCCTGCGGGTTGAACATCAGTGACACTTCCGTCATCAGTTGCGGTAATTCGTCGGCACGCAGTGGGGTAAATCGCGGATCGTTCGTGGCGGAGTCCTCGGCAACCTTGTTTACGAGCGGCCCGAGCGGCATCAGTTGCCCGAACTGTCCCTTGCAGGCGCGCAGCTTTTCCCCGTGCTTAAAGCTGATGAACATGCCATAGACTGGGGTCTCGGCCAGCGGTCCCGTCAGCGCAGGCACCGGCTGTTGATGCAACACGGCATGCGCCACGGCCCGGGCGTGTGCGGCAATTTGATGGGCTTCGGCGGCGGTAAAATCGATGCGTGCTGGCTGCACTGAAGTCTGAGTTGGGACGCCCGATTTTGACGGCAACTGTGCCGGCGCGACCGTGTTGTCTGTCGATACGGTAATGGCAGACGACAACCAGGAAAGAGGGGATTGAGCCATAGCGGGTTTCGTTGGGGTTGCGGGGATCGCTGCTGTTCGTGGAGCCGCTAACGATAACGGAACAGGCTGAGGTTCGGAAATACGAATTGGCTGACGCTTGGCCCCCCAGATCCCCGGCCGGTCTTCAAACACACCCGGAATGATCTCGCCGCATTTCCGGCAGGCGTTCCCGTTGAGTCCGTGGCGACCTAGCTGATACCAGTCGCGTTCGATCAGCATAGAGTTGCAACTGGGACAATAGGTGCTCTGGCCGGCGACATTATGAATGTTGCCGACATAGGGATACCGAATCCCGGCACTAAGTGCCTGCTGCCGTGCCCGCAGCAACGTCGCGGGCGGAGTCCGTTCGTAATCCATCATCCGGAAGTCGGGATGAAAGGCGGTAAAGTGGACGGGAACATCGGGCCCCAGATTTTCGACGATCCACTCGCACATCCGAGCGGTCTCGTCGGGCGAATCGTTTTCACCCGGAATCATCAGGTTGGTGATTTCGAACCAGACGTTCGTCTCGTGCTTCAACCACCGCAGCGTGTCCAGGACGGGTTCCAGCTTGGACAACGTCAGGAACTTGTAGAACTCGGGGGTGAAGCCCTTCAAATCGACATTCGCGGCATCCATCACAGAATAGAATTCACCGCGGGCCTCTTCAGAAATGTATCCGGCCGTCACGGCGACGGTCTTGATGCCGACATCGTGACAGGCTTTGGCCGTGTCGATGGCGTATTCGGCCCAGATGACGGGATCGTTGTAGGTAAAGGCGACACTGCGGCAGCCATGTCGCAGGGCCGCAAGAGCGATGGCTTCTGGACTGGCGAAATCGGTCCGGTCGTCGAACTCCTTGGCCTTGCTGGTCGACCAGTTCTGGCAGAACTTGCACCCCAGATTGCACCCGGCCGTACCAAACGAAAGCACCGGAGTTCCCGGCAGAAAATGATTGAGCGGCTTCTTCTCAATCGGATCGATGCAGAATCCCGAGCTGCGCCCATAGGTCGTCAGCACCATTTCATCAGCGACGTTTTGCCGGACAAAACAGAACCCCCGTTGCCCTTCATGCAAGGCACACTCACGCGGACAGAGGGTACAAACCAATTGATCGTCGCGGCGGTGCCACCATTTGGTCGCAGTGGGCATAGTTTATACCAAAACTTCCTTCACGACACGTCCATGCACGTCAGTCAGCCGGAAATTCCGGCCTGCGTAACGATAGGTCAGTTGCTCGTGGTTCAATCCCAATTGATGTAACAATGTGGCGTGCAAGTCGTGCATGTGGACCTTGTCCTGCACGGCAGCGTGGCCGAATTCGTCGGTCTGGCCGAACGCGAATCCCGGCTTGAAGCCGCCTCCCGCCAGCCAGACCGTGAAGCCGCTGGGATTGTGGTCGCGGCCGGTGCCGTTCTTCTCCGCATAGGGGGTGCGGCCAAACTCGCTGCCCCACCAGACGATGGTGTCCTCCAGCAATCCGCGTTGCTTCAAGTCGGCTAACAGGCCGGCCACCGGCTTGTCGACGGCCCGAGCGTGGTCCCCGTGCTTGGGCAGATTTGAATGCTGATCCCAGGCCGGGTTGGCCGTGTTGTCGCCGTAGGTCACCTGGATAAACCGAACACCCGCCTCAGACATCCGCCGGGCCATCAGGCACTGCTTGCCGAAGTTGTCGGTCTCCTTCTCCCCGATCCCGTACTGCGCCAGCGTGGCTGCCGACTCTTTGGTCAGGTCGAGGACATCCGGAGCACGTGACTGCATTCGCCACGCCAGTTCAAAGGAGTTGATGACGGCTTCCAGTTCGGCATCGCCGGCCCGGGACTGCAACTGTTGCGAGTTGAGCGTCTGAGTCAAATCGAACAGTTGCCGTTGAGTGGACGCGCCGGCGGGGCCATTACGCATGTTGCGAATGGTGGCCTCGGTCGCGGGAGCCCCCGCTTTGCCCAAGGCCGTTCCCTGGTAGAACGGGGGCAGAAACGCGTTGCCGTAATTGCGCGGCCCGCCATTGCCCGCCGACGGAGCAATCGACACAAAACCGGGCAGATTCTGATTCTCTGACCCTAATCCGTACAACACCCACGAACCGATTGACGGCCGGATAAAGTTGGCCGATCCACAGTGCAGAAACAACGTGGCGGGACCGTGAGCCACCCCTTCGGTATGCATGGAATGGATGAAGCACAAGTCATCGACGTGCTTGTTGATCTCGGGAAAGAGATTGGAAACCCATTTGCCGCAGGCTCCCTGCTGCTGGAACTTCCACAGGGGTTTCATGACCCGTTGCGACAGATCCTTCTTGCCCAAATTGGCAAAGGCCCGATCATCAGCGAACGTCATCATCTTGCCGTCTTGTTCATCGAGCAGCGGCTTGTAGTCAAACGAATCGACGTGGCTGGGTCCCCCCTGCATGAACAGGAAGATGATCCGCTTGGCACGGGGTGCAAAATGCGGCGTTCTGGGGGCCAACGGTTCGTCGTTCGCCGCCGCGGCCTGTGCAAGTCCGGCGACCGCGAGCGACCCGAACCCACAGGCCGCAGCCTGCAGAACCTGGCGACGATTGCAGTTGGCATCTGAGAACATAGATCAAGCCTCTCGAGCGCTCGGGGGTCGGGCCTACGATTTTTGGAAATTGGCCGTTCAAGGGCTTCAGTGCAATTCAAACTGACAACGGCCAATTTCCAAAAATCGTAGGCC
>CAMAVF010000308.1 GCA_945861445.1 Planctomicrobium piriforme
GCCCAAAAGGTACCAAAGCGCCAACCGGGTCGCCTGCCGAAGAATAACAGGTCAAACGATACCACTACCGGTCATTCAAGACACCAAGGCAAGAATGGTATCGTTTGAAGCGCAAACGAGTGGTATCGTTTCAAGCGCCAATTGACAACATCGTGCCGCGGGCGGGTTTGGGGTGTATTCAATGTCGCTCGCGCGGCACAATGCGGGTTAACTTAGGCAGGTCCCTTTGAACCATTGAGGAAGACATGCCAGGAATAATCCAAAATAGTCCTTCGCGACCCTACAGACTATGGACTTTCTCGAACGATAAACTCGTTCTTTCCACCAGCGTCATGTCTTGGGTCGTTTTTCCTTTTGGTGTCTTGTTTTCTGCGACCGGCATCCTGATGGTGATCGTCGTACTACGAACGGTTCTCGGAATTATTGGTCTCGCAGCACTTCCCCCTGGAGTCGTCGCCCAGCCAATGTGGCAAACGCTGCTTGGCGGAGCCTTCGTCCTTATCATTGCAGCTGGCCATTTGGGCTTTGGTGTTGTCCTCCTGCTGTGCCTCAGCACCACTTTCGATCGCGCTCGTGGAACAGTGACTGTCCGAAGCGGATGGATGGGGTTGCGGCGGCAATCCCTGCCACTGTCCACCTTTCAAAGCGTCTGTATCTTACCAAGCACTCACTTCTTCAGCTGGATTGGTCGTCAGTCGGGAAAGAATTCTTACTTCGATATTGTTTTATTGGCAACAAACAGAAGTCCTCTTGTCGTAGGAATCGTCACCCAATCACGTGACTTGGCACATCAGGTGGTCAATGAAATATGTGGTTTCACGACGCTCGCAGATGGATCGAACGAACTGCCTCTGTAATTTAGATCGCCTATCAAGCGGTTCAACCCAACGTGTGCCGAAGTGGGATTTCGGCTGCCAGCAGAGATGTGAGGTCTTCCAAGTCGATAGCGAGTTCGGCTGGCTTCACTTGGAACGTGAAGGCTACTTTGACGAAGGCTAGAGTTAATCCAGAAACGCTACGTGCCGCATTGCAGCTGCATGCGTTTCAGTGTTTATTAACACTTGATGCCAGTCATGCAGTTCAATCGTCGCGTGATCGGCGTGCCGCACTCGACCCTTCACATACACTGACGGGTTGCCTAAAGGCGAATCTAAAGCGACCCATCCAAAAAGATCTCTCGTAGATGGTTGACGGGAGTCGCTAACAACCATCCGGCTTACGCCGGACGCTCGCCTGGGAACGCTCATCACTTCGTGATAGTGCGGCAGTTCAATCAGACGACTTAGCGAAAGCGAAATGACAGCCAGCCGTCGATGGCCTGCACCTCGGTGGTGTGCAGGCTGATGGGATTCGGACCGTCCTTTTCGAGGGTCAGTTTCCGGGGATGGCGGCTTTCGCGGAAGGCGGATTCGATTTTGTTCTTGATCACGCCGGCCCGGGCAACTTGCAGGGCGACATTATCGGGCTGATCCACGGGCTCGACAAACACGTCGCCCCGCGTGAGGACCAATTCTTCGCCCTGCAGAGACACGGCCAACGGCACGGTGACGAGCTGGGGTGGAATGTCGCCGCCCTTGGCTTCTTCGCGGTGGAAGCCCGCGCGGATGATCATCACGATCTTGCCGTCCGCGACCTTGACCCGCAACGGGTCCTTGTCGGCGAAGATGAAGGCTTGGGGATGCATGTCCGCGTCGGGGGTCGTGGCGGGTTGGGGGTCAGCCAGTTTGACCGGCTTCTTGCGGAGGTTGGTCAGTTTGCCTTCCAAAAAGAGGTGAAACTCTTCGTCCGTCATCATCTTGCCCGCGAGTTGCAGTCGATCGAGAGCATTATTAATCAGGCTTTCGTGGACTCGCAACGCCACTTCCCCATCGGCGATTGACGCGGCGGGATTGGCATCGCCGGCAAGTTCGTCGTTGGCCATCAACCGGCTGTATAGCTGCAACTCGGTGTCGGTGGTGCGCGACGCCTTAAAGTCCGGGTACAGGTTGTCCGACTTCAACGGGACGACGACCTTTTCGTTGAGCTTGCTGTTCAGTTCACTAAATTGGCTGTCGACGGCATTGTCGAATTCCGGTCCCACCCGTGAGGAAACACGTTCGGCAGCGATGGCTTCGGCCTCGGGTTGCTTTTTAAGCGCCCCGTCCATCGCCATGTTGCGGGCCAGCTTGCCCAGGAGCGGGATGTTGTCGACCTTCGTGGACGCGTCGACCGGTTGGTTCGAGGAACTGACATCGATATGGGCTGGGTCGGTGGAGAACGTGACGCCGTCGAAATGAATGTCCTTGTTCGCGAAGAACTGGCTGTTGCCATTCGAGTAAATGATGACGCTCGATTTGTAGGCTTCGGTATTGGTGGACACGTTCCCCGTGAGGTTGATCCGGATGACGGCCTTCCCTTCACTGGGAAGCAGATCGAACTGCGATGAGGATGTGGTAATCTGAGACCCGAAGACGTCCGCCCCGAGTACGAAATCGCGCACGCCACCCTGTTCGGTGCGGGACTTGGCCAGCATGCGGTTGAGGAAACCTTCGGAAACGGCCATTTGCACATTGGAGTTGAAATAGTGCTGCCGCAGGGCCAGGGTCAGGCGATCTCCACCGTCAGCGGCCAGATTCCGCAGGGTGTCGTAGGCCGTTCGGACTTGCACCGCGGCTTCCGTCGTACTGCCGGCTTCGTATTTCTCCAAGCCAGCCAGTAACTCCTTCAATTGATCGCGAACGACGTTTTTACTCGGGCTATTGACCACGCGATTCAGCAGGCTGACCGCCTGACCAAGGTCGCGATGATAGGTTTGCAAAGCGGGTGCCGCCGTAAAATCGCGGACGGCCGTGTCGGTTGAGCGTGCTGCATTTTCGAGTTTGTCGAAGACGGGTTGAATCTGTTTGAGAAGATCGGGGAGACTGTTGCCACTGGTGGCTGCACGGACATCAGCAGTCCGCAAGTACGTCTTCCAGCCGGCGCCCCCCTGTACGGAGTCGAGATAGCTGTCGGCCGCGTCGGTCGCTGCCAGCAGATTTTGTTTCGCCTTGTCGATCGCTGGGAGCACGCGTGTCTGAGGATCATCCGCGGCCGTATCGAGCACGGCTTCGAGGACATCGATGCGGCGTGCCAGCGAGCCTCGCAGGCTGACCAGTTGAGTGTGAATCGAACCGAATTGCGGATCGGCGAGTGCGGTCTTGACGGTGGTCAGTTTCACTTTCAGAAAGTGGATTGCCGCGCGTTGAGCGGCAATCTCATTCGGCGCCTCGGAGTAAAACTCGCTCAGTTTCTGAGTGATGCTTTCCCCCCAGGCAGTCCAGGTCTCGGGGAGCGTGCCGAGGGTCGCGATGATATCTGCGGGGGCGTCCTCGGGGAGCAAACCATTTAGACCGTTGACCGCGGCGGCTGGGGCGGCGGGTTTGGCCTCTTCCTGGGCGGGGAGATCCGTCAGCAAGCCGACGCACGCCAGTGCCGCACCCAAATGGACAGCCAGCCCTCGAAGGCGTCGTGGAGTTGCCGATTTCAGCAGATTGCCGGTTGGACTGATTTGCATCATCACACAACTCCCGTGACCCTGGTAGACTTTGCCTGATTTGCGGCCCAGCGGAGTGGCAACTCCGCGCGCAGCGATTTTGTAGATCGATGATGGCCCTGAGTTCGAACCAACTCGAATATCCTTCGACGCGGCACGGCAATCGAAGGGAGAGTAAAGTCACAAGATCTTACAGGGACAATTGCAACGGAAAAACGGCGTGCGGTGGGAGCTGAAAGGCCACTCGCTAGAAGCCGCTCAATCGCAACAGATTACGTGGCTTTCGCAGGTGGTCCTGAAGTGGGGCGGTTGATGATGGTTCAACCTGCAGGAATTTGCCTTCTTGCCGACCAGTGATTTGACCGATGCTGGCTGTTCCCGGGTACGGCAATTACTTGCGTAACATCTCTCTGATCCACTGGTTGCGATATTCTGCCGATCCCTTTCCAAATTCGGCACCGAAAATGCGAAAGGATTCAACGTACCAGCGGGCAAGTCTCCGAGACTGTCGCTGGCAGGGATCAGCAGACATGACAATTGCGATTAAGGAGAATGCCGTGTCAGAATTCAACCCTCTTGGATTTGCACAAATCCTGTTTGCGGCGGATGAAGATTTGTCACCGGAAGTCGTCTTGGAATTTGTCAGTAAACATCGTCCGCGTGGCGATCGGGATTATCCCTTGGAAGTGTTGGATTACTTCCAGGCTTTGCAGTATTGCCAGACGGAATCAGCGACCTATCCGAACTGCCCCGGGCGTCGGTCGATCACGGCAATCTAATCGATCACGATTAGTTCACGGCTGAATTGTGACAATAGTTCTGCACCGGTGGCGGTGATGAGAACAATGTCGATGATGCGTGCTCCCAGACGTTCTTCGCCGAGGAACACAGGCGGCTCGATCGTCACCACCATGCCGGCCTGCAGCGTATAGTCGCTGCCGCCGAACATGTGCAGTGGTTCCCCCCAGGTGGGCGGAAATCCCGGTGCCAGACCATAGCCCGACGTGTGGACGCGGCCATGGTCCAATCCCGCGTCGGCAATCACGCGTTTGGCGGCAGCGTGCGGTTGAATCGCGGGGATGCCGGGGCGAATTTCGGCGATCATCGCGTCCGCAGCGCGACGGACCAGCGCATAGAGCTCCCGCATCCGCGGCGTCGGTGGGCCGATGCTGAACTGCCGGCCGATCGTCGCTGTATAGCGTTGATACGACGAGCCGTATTCCACGTTGCCGTAATCGCCCGCTGACAGTTTGCGGTGCGTCGGGGCTCCATGACTGAAGCACGAGCGATCACCCGAGACCAGGTTGATGGGACTGGCAGCGAGGCCACTTCCATTGGACAGCAGGGCGTGATACACGTCGGCGGCGACTTCCAGTTCACTGCGGCCGATCGCTAATGCCTGCTTAAAAACGCCCATTGCCTGGTCAGCGATCTGGCTGGCTTGGCGGATGTACTGCAGTTCGGCAGGCGACTTGATCAGCTTGAGATCGTGAATCAGATTAGTGTGTTCACTAACGAGAGCTTCTCCCAGAATCTGTCGAATCTGGACATAATGCTGCGGGTGGAGGTAGTAGGCCGGGACCTCCATGCCGATCCGTGCGCGATGCAGTTCGAGCCCATCGACAAGCCGTTCGAAGGCGATCATGGGGTCTTCGGGCTCACTGCCGCCGAATGTCCACAGGCGGTCGACCAGGGCATCCGCCTCGAATTCGTTCCGTTCTCCCTCACGCGTCAGGACGATGATTGGACCGGGTTCGGCCGAGATCATCAAACATTGAAATTCCTGGTAGCTCTTCGCGTCTGATCCGGTCAACCAATGGATGGAAACCGGATGGAATGCGATGAACCAGTCGAGACCGGCTTGCGCGAGTGCCCCACGCACGCGGGCTCGGCGTAAGGCAAATTCATCCTCTGAGAAGTCATGCTTCGACATGCGTGGTTCCGTTCTCAAATCGCTCAGTCACGGCAGACGGCCATGGCTTCGATCTCAATCAACAGGTCTTCAAACGCGAACCCGGAGACACGGATGGCGGTCACGGCGGGGCCCGGTTCGGGGTAGAACTCGCGCTGGACTGAGGCGATGGTGGCTCGAGTCTCTGCGATTTGTTGCCAGTCGTCGGGGGCATAGTAATAGATGTAGAGCTTGGCGACGTCGGTTTCATCCAGACCCCCTTCGCCCAGCACGCTACGGATGAATTGAAAGACATTGCGTGCCTGCGTGGCCATGTCCTTGCCGACCGCTTTGGCTTTGTTGTCGGCGGAGATCTGGCCACCGATGAAGGCCAGTTTGCCGATTCTCCAACCTTGCGTGAACTGGGTATTGGGGATGCTCCAGTCCCAGTGGTTGTCCGGCTGCAAACGCTGTTTGTCGTCGCCCAGCACCCCGATCCCTTCGACCTGGATCAGCTCATAGGATTGAGGGAAGCCGGTAATCCGCAGTCCGGCGCCGGCCGCTGATGGCACCGACATATAGCGGCGGCGGACGTTGGTCATCTTCTCCCAGTAGTCGGTAACTTCACGTCCTTGACCGAAGAACCGGAAGTACGTGTTCTGCCGCATCAAGCTGTGCCGGTCCCCTCCGGCAGCTCGCAGTAGCGTGTCGAGATTGCGGAAGGCATGATCGGTTTGGATTTCGATGTCGCCCGTGCCGAGGACCTGGCCATGTTGATCGAGCGAGCGTTGGCCGCCGACGAAGATCATGTCGCCGACTTTCCAGCCGTGGGTGAATGGCAACTGTTTGTTCCAGTTCCAATGCCCTTCCGGCATCAACCGTTCTTTCTCAACACCTACGACGGCCCAGGCATCAATCAGAATCAGCGCGCCCTGGCGATCGAGGCCCACGCGGGTTTCGGTGGTGGTCGGACCCGGGTCTGAGAAATAGTTCAGCCGGACTTCGTCGAGATCATCTAAGAACTGCGTGACCGCCGCATCGTCGCCATCGCAGGTGAAGTAGACGTTGTGCTTGACGACATCGGCCAGCGTGGCGCCGGCGGCCTCGAGGACGCGTTTTAACGCGTCGAACGCATTCCGCGCCTGGGTGGTGATATCTGTCCCGACAATCTGGCCCCGTGCATCGAGCGACATCTGCCCGCCGACGAAAATGAGGCTCCCCGCTTTGACGGCTTGAGTTCCCAAACCGGCAGCGCCGTGATGACCTGGCGGCGCAATCAATTCCTTATGCACTGATCAACTCCTCGTAAATGTCGCCTGCGTCGAACGCAGCTCATGAAGTATTAATTTCGTCGACGCATTTTAGGCGGCAGTGGGAAAGAACGCAGCGGTCGGGCGTACGATTTTTGGAAATTGGCCGGTGGACGTTCAATTGAAACGGAACCTTGACTGCGGAAACCCCGTCACCTTGCCCGCCACAGATCCAGTTCTTCTATCCCCAATCGCTCTTGAATCGCTGCGATGTCCTGTTTGAATCGCTTTGCGTCGGTTGGATAGCCCTTGGTCGGTTTGAGTTCCGGTTGATGACGCTGCCAGAATTGGTTGAACAAGGTCATCGTCGACTCGCGCCAGTATTTGCTGACCATTGAAGCCAGCGCCACGGGAAGATGAGCTTCTGCCCGCGTCTGGAAACAGACTTCTGTCTTACCGATCCGGTAGCGGCTGCGTTCGGATCCTTCTTCCAGGCGACTGATGAACGTGTCACCCGCGATGTCCTGCAGCAGTTCATCGTAACGATTGCGGCCGCCATGCTTATCGCACCAGACCAGGGTCGGCTGGCCCTCGGTTACCGGCAGGACTTCCTGTAAGAGCCGCATGCTGATTCCCGATAACGCCAAGCCTTTGCTGTCATGCTGCGCCGTCAACGAATTGAACCGCCGCGTCAGCACGATGTCTGACTTGATCGCCCGCAGGCGAATCTTTTTCTCTGCACACCGGGTTGCCCACAACTCTGACAGACGGCTCACATCTGCACGTGGAGTCTGTTGCGGTACGGGGATATCGCTGTCGTGAAACCACGGCTCGTTATGCGGTACGCTGGATGAATTTAGGGTCAGCGGATTGGTCGCGATGCGGTCCCACCAGGCCTTCAGACTGGTCGGCAATTGCTCGATCAATCCCCAGGCGGCCAGCACACCGCGTTCCAGCGGGCCGACGCCTTTGACGGTATCATGGACGACTTTGGAATCGGCAATTTGAATTTCATCGATCGAGCGTGGGGCGTGTTGGACGACCAGGCCTGCGAATTGGTCCCAGAACTGGGTCGACTGGGGAGCGCCAGGAACTTCCCAGACCGTTGCCGTGACGACCAATGGGCCCAGATTCGGACCATAGCCCGCTTCATCCATGCCGATGACAAATCCCATACGCGATCCTCCTGAGATGCCGTCGGTCGGCCCCCAAACACAATACCGATGTCGCCTGCAGGTTATCGAAAACCCGTCTGCGACGAAATGGACAGACCGCGATCTCCGACCCACTCGCCATCATTTCCATTCGTCCCATAAGTCCCATCCATGACGGGCTCAATGGCACTTGACGGTTCCCGCATTTTGGCGGCCTCGTCGATTGCTGATGCCAGTTGCGCAAGATGAAGCGGTCATGACTGCTTCGGACGTCTGCAACGAATAGATCTCGACCTTTCCACAAACAAGTCGCAGTTTCTCAGCCCGGGTTAAGGCTCGTTCTGAAGTTGGCCGAAGATACTTCAGGTACGAAGCAATTCTGGTTTCCGGAAGGATCTCGTATTGGTTCCCTGGGGATGTTCCTCCCAATGAAGGTCAGGAAGGAGACTCGACAGGACGCGAGTTCCTTCGTCGCAAGGAGATGGATTGTGATGGACTTGTTCCAGCATGCGTCAGACGATGCAATCGCATTGGCTTGTTGTGGTGGTGCCCTGCTCGTTTCGGGCAGCATCATGTTTTTCAGCAAGTACTTGAATCCGGCCGCACAACAGGCTCAGAAGATGGCCGACAGGCCGCAACTGCGGTTGGCACGACCAGATTTTGTGGAACACACAGTGTCAGCTCAGGAGAAGGCGGCCTAAACCAGTTGGCGACCCTGGTCAGACCGCCTGCCATTTCAGTCAGCTTCTTTGGGAGTGTCTTTCGACACCTCCCTGACACAGCCCGCTTTCCCCCAAAGCGGGCTGTGTTTTTTTACGCCCAAACGCATGTTTGAAAAGGCACAATTCGGGAGGGCGAGGCTCCCGCCGAGGCTAGAACGACCGCAGGTCGGCGACCGCCGGAGGCTGCCATTGATGCCTCCGGCGGTCGCCGAGCTAAAGCGCGTATTCGGCTCGGCGGGGTACCCTCAGGGCTATCGCCAAGTAGGGGTTGACTGCGTTGGATAGAATAGAGTGAGTTTGTGGAGGACAAGTTGGCTTTCAAGGAGGGTTATTCATGTTACCGGCTCGCGCCGGGAGCCTGTTGGCTTATTTGGCCGAGGTTCCCGATCCCC